>JACQPN010000009.1 GCA_016207515.1 Euryarchaeota archaeon
CCGCCGCCAACACGAGGCGGCGGCTCCGCTCGTCCAGCGCTCGCGTGAGCGCAGACAGCTTCCGCTTGATCGCGAGTGCATCCACCGATGTCTCAGAAGTCAATCCTGCCTAATTAGAGCGTTTATTTGTTAACGAACCCTTAGTCTCGGCCGCGCCGAAGATGGTGGCGCCGATCTGACCTGGTCGGCCGCCGCCTTGGGCGTGACTACTTCACGGTGACTTTTCCCCACATGCCGTTGCCGGGTCCGCTGCTGTGGAGCGTGCAGTAATACTCGTAGACGCCGGCGCCATGGAACGTCTTAGAGAACGTCGCGCCCTGTCCCATCCCCCCGGCCGCGCCCGCGCTTTGCCACGCCTTGTCCTTGCCGGTCACGTCGTGGGGCATGGCGTCCTCGTTCACCCATTCAATGGTCGAGCCGACCGCGACGGTCACCTCGCGCGGAGAGAACAGGACCGAAGACATCTTCACCTTCGTCGCGGCTTCGGTTTTCGAAACCGCCTGGCTATCTTTCTCCGGGCTCGACACACAACCAGCGACGAGCGCGGCCACCAATACAGTCGCAAGCGTCGCGGCGATCCGGAATCCTTTCAGGCTTCTCGTGTTCATGTTCTTGTTTCCACCTGATTCGCGCCCCCTCGAGAACGATGGCATCGGCGACACAAAGCCGCCGCGGCCAACACGGCCACGATGGGGGCGAGATTCAGGGCAGGGATCGGATTGATGGATTGCCCGACGCCACTTGCCGGGGCAGGTGTGACAACGGGCGCGGACGTCGTGAATGAAATCTCGTTCGAGTCCGACGTGAGGCCGCCCTTGTCGACCAGACGAACGCGGAAGTAGTAAGTCGTCTCAGGGAGAAGCTTTGAGACGTTAGCGGTGGTTTGGGCCGGGTTGGCCACTGTCGCCGCCCGGGTGGCGCTTATCAGTGGGAAGGCCGCCTTGGTCCCCTTGTGCACCTCCACGCGGACGACGTCGGGCTCGATGTTCGCAGACCACGAGATGCGCGTGGTTCCGGGCGCGATTTCAGTGGCCGCATCGAGCTTCACGGGTCTTGGCGCGAGATTGACCTCGTCGCTCGAAAGCGTCACAAGGTTCCACTTGTCGAGGAGGTCTGGCTGGTCGTTGCCGTTGACGCTGTTGACGGCGAGATGGAAAATGACCTTGCCGGCGCCTGCGGCCGGCGCCGTCCACTCCACCTTCCAGGAACGGGAGCCGGGAGACTTGTGGGTCGCCTCGCCGGGGGAGCCCCCGAAAGTCGCCGTGCTCGTCACCTGTACGTTGGCTTCGCCGGTCGCCGCCGACAAACGTCCTTGCGAGGCTTTGAGGTCGAAACCCGCCTTGGTGTACGGCGGCCCGCCCTTCACGCCGATGGCCATGGAATAGCTCTTCTCAGGCTCGTAGCGGGCCGGGAGCCCCTCCACGTTGGGTTGGATCGAAGCATCGGCGGTCCCTCCGCCGTGGCAGGTGCAACCGCCCTCGGCTCGGCCGCTCACGCCGGCTTTGCGTGCCTCGCCGGTAGCGTCCCATAGGACGAGGCCGGCAAGGAGCATCATCGAGATGAACAGCGTGAAGCGATGTTGAGATCGCCCGATGGCACTCACCCGATCCGCGACCGACGGGAAACGAGAAGACCGGCCAGCGCCACAGTCGCCGCCACTATCAATGGGTCAAGGCCCGGCGTCTTCGCCGCCGCGTGCAACTCGTCAGCCCGCTCTTGGGTGGCGATGGCGTTCTCGACCGCTTCGGGACCGAGGAGCGAGTTCACGATCGTGAGCCCCATGACTTTCTCCTGGGAGTACGCTATCCCGTCGTAGGCCCGCGCGGAAAAGACGTGGACCCCATCGGCCACAAGCGTCGAGTCCCACTCGTAACGCCAGCCCGTGAGCCCCTTTACGCGCTCCCAGGGCCCGTCATCGATCCGCACCTCGACCGCGCGCACGGTCTCACGTCCATCGAAGTCGTCGGCTTCGCCCTTGAACAGGATGCGTCCCGCCGCGACGGCGCCGTCGATGGGCGTGTCGATCGTGACTTCCGGGGCGTTGTCCGGCAGGGGTTCGCCTTCGACATGAAGCCACGGGACCATCCCCGTGTGCGCCTCCGGCACGTTGTGGTCGTGCATGAACCAGTAGCCTGGAGCGCCGGCCGTGAGCAAGGTCTCGAAGGAATCCCCGGGCCCGGTGACCAATGCGTCGGTCGTGTAAAGCGGTTTCTTGTCTCGGCTGATCTTGTCTAGGACATCGAACCAGTGGCTGTGCACGTGCCAGTCGTGGTACTCGTCCCCGATGTTCGCCAGGACGATCCGCACTTTCTCGTTGGGACGGACCGGCCCCACGACGTACGGGTCGTTCCAGGCCCGGAAGTTCGCGATGTGTATCTTTCCCGTGCCCGGCGGCGTCATCCCCGACGTCGGGACGCCGGTGGGCGCCCAAGGCGCCTCAGGCGGTGGCGTGGCAGGAGCGCCGGGGCCTCCTCCGGGCGTGATCTCGCTCATCATCACGACGTCTTCAAAGTAGGCGCGACCGCGGTCGTCGGTGACGCGGGCCTTCGTGTTCCCGTTGAGCGGGTCCTTCGGAAGTTCGGTCCATGTCCATCCCGCCGGATACACTTCGATGATGCCGTAGAGGCCCCGACTAATGTGCTCGGTGGCGAGGAACACGTGGCAGTGGTAGAGGAACGTGCCCGGCGTGTCCGCCTGGAAAGTGTAGGTGTAGCTCTCTCCGGGTCGGGCCACGTCGCTGTCCTCGCGAGGCTGGGAAGGGCCTATCGGGTTCTGATCGACGGGCAAGATGTTGTGCTGATGAGGGACCACTGGAAATGGTACGGTATCGCTCGATCCATCGCTCGCGATAAGGTTTCCCCGCAGGTGCGTGTGAATGCTATGGGGTTGACTGTGGCCGTTCACCAGCACGATCTCGAGGGTCGTGCCTTCCGAGATCCGTATCACCGGGCCCGGCAGCACCCCGTTGAAGGTCCACGCGGTGAAGGGGACTCCAAGGACGGTCACTTGTTTCTCCACGACCTCGAGCTGGACGGAGACCTTCGCACTTTGGCCGCTAATTGCCGTCATGGGTTCTTCGGCCTGGTCGACGTCATGGGATCCGAACTCGAACGGAGCCGCCCGCCCCGCAGGGGGGGCCGCGACGGGCACGACTTCACTATCATGATGACCCGCAGAAGGGTCCGTTGCGCGACCGGATGACGTTTCGTCCTGTTCGGCAAGGCCTGGAGAGTCTTGACCGGCGCCCAAAGTCATCGCAGTACGCCGAGTCTGCGTGCCCGCGACGTCCCCGGCCACGGGGACCGACGGCGAGATGTCCGCTCCGGTAAGGGGCAATGTCAACACGATGATGAAGACCACGATGGATTCCACGCGCCATTTCGAGCTCATGATGATAGGAACGCCCAGTGACGCATCGTCGTAACCGGTTGAGACTCGCCACACTGCGCAGGATAGGTTCTTATGGCTGACCCCGTCTCGTTTTCGGGCCTGAGAATCGACTCCCCTCCTTATCCAACCCTAAACCAAGTGGCTGTGAAGGTCTCAACAGGTGGCTTGAACGTGGAGACACGCAGACTACAACTTGTGGGCGGCGGCACTTCCTATAGCGTATCGCTTCCCAAGCAATGGGTGGAGGCCAAGGGGCTACATCCCGGTGACGAAGTGCTCATCGAATCGCCCCCCACCGGAGAACTGCGTATCCGAGCGCAGACCAGCGGGGCAGGGCCGCGCCACGAACGCGCACTCACCATCAAATCGAACGACCCGGACGAGATACTGCGCAGGCTCATCGCACTCTACGTATCGGGATTCGATACGGCAACCGTCGCATACGGCGGTTCAAATCCGTTGGCCGTCCAGACGGCCGTAGGGGAAGCTTGCGCGCGGCTCCACGGCCTCCAGATAGTGGAGGAAACACCGGGTCGCGTCGTCTTGCAGGATCTCTCTGGCACCCGCGATTTCAACATGGAGAAGGGCCTGCGGCGGATGCAACTTCTCGTTCTACAGATGCTGACCAACATCGGGCGGCTCGTGGAAGGCGGGGGGGAGACCGTCCTCTCAGAGACGAACCGGTACGAGAGCGAGCTTGATCGGATCCTACTGCTCCTCCTGAAACAATACTCGGTGTGCCTGAAACGGGGCGAGTTCCCGCCTTCCGCCATCGAGTCGGGCCCCGGCGGCCTACACGCGATCTTGGCCGCCCACTATCTCGAACGCATCGGTGACTACGCGATGCGCCTATGCTCGTACTCCCACTTTCTCTCGCAGGAGCCTGCCGCACCCGTGAATGACGTGATCAGGGCGAGCGTCGCGGATCTGCGCGTAATCGTCGGCGACGCCAACAAGGCATTCAACGACTGCGACGCGACCCTGGCGAACGACGTAGTGAGGAAAGCTCTCACCTTCGCTCCCGCCACCGGGCGTGACTCCATGTTCGACGTCTTCACCTCCCCACGTTCCCAGCCCCAGCTCTATTCCTGCGTGCGGTGCATCAAATTCTTCACGCTTCTTGAGAGCATCGAGCGCATCGCCTTGTACGCGAAATCGATCGCGGAGACCGCGATCAACCGGTCATTGATCGGCAAGGACGCGACACCCACTTAGGGGAGCCGACGAAGGCGGATAGGGTCGCGAGATGGGTTTTCGCTTCATCCGGGCCGCGCGCCGCCCGGAAAACCCCTCGTTCCCCAAGTGCAATGAAAACGCCGTTGACCAAGACCGCGGAGATGATCCGAAGACCATGGGGACGAAGGCACTATTGTCGAGCGCCTGCCTCGTTCGCACCCCAGTCGCGCACTATTGGGCCGCCGAATCCGGCAGGGATCGCGATTCCTCGGCCGCCCTCCCGATCGCCCTCACGAGGTCGCTGAAGATGCGGGAGTGTAACGGGTACAGACCGTACCAATAGATGGCGCCCGATAGTCCGATCGGGCTGAACGCCGCGGTCTGGACGAGCCGCGTCCCATCCGCCTCCGGGACCGCTTCCCATTGAAGCCACGCGCGGCCCGGGAGTTTCATCTCTGCACGAAGGCAGAGGAGCCTTGAGCTCTCGATCGCTTCCACGCGCCAGAAGTCAAGCGCCTCGCCTGGCAACAGCTTGGTCGGATGACGGCGACCCCGACGAAGGCCCGGCCCGCCGGCAAGCTTGTCGAGCAGACCCCTCATCCACCATGCCCATGCCCAGACGAGCCAGCCGCGGTCCCCGCCGAGACCGCAGAACTCGTCGAAGACCGACCCGGGTGCGGCGGCCACGTGGATCGTCCGGACCTCCTTGACCACTCCTTCCCAATCGATCATCGTGTACGTGGGACCGCCTCCGAGGGCTCCGCTCCAATGCGTCTCGACCCGGCCCGCGTCTATCCGTTCGACGGCGAGCCGCACTGCATGCCCGTAAGTGATCGGGGTCACCTCTGGATAGAGCGCACGTGCCCTCGCCGTGTCGGCGTGGAGCGGGCGGCTCAGCCCCGTGAGAAGGGCCCGCGCGAGGTCGTAGTTGAGGGGTGCGACGAGGCTCACCCACCAGGCGGCGGCGCGGGGCAGAAACGGAATGGGCACCGGGAACACCCAACGCCTCAACTGGCGCGCCCTCGCGTAGGTCTCTATCATCCCCTTGAAAGTCACCCTGTCCCCGCCGCCGATCTCTACTATACCCGCGGGGCCCACCTCGACGGCGAGGCCTAGATAGTTCAGGACGTCCCTGACGGCCACAGGCTGCACCTCGTTCAGGAACACACGTGGGACGATCATCGCGGGTAGCCTCTCGGTGATGTAACGCACCATCTCGAAAGAGGCCGACCCCGAACCGATTATGGGACCGGCCCTGAACTCCGTCGTCGGGAGCCTCTCGCGAAGCAGCCTTCCCACCTCGGCGCGGCTTCGAAGATGCTCCGAGACCTCGCCGCTTCCGGGCATGAGCCCTCCGAGGTAGATGACGTGTTCCAGTCCCTTCGCCGCGCGCACGAAGTTGGTGGCCGCCAACCGGTCCCGTTCGGCGAAGCGGGGCCCGGTGTATATGGAGTGTACGAGGTAGTAGGCGCAATCGATGTCTTCGAAGACGCCGTCCACTGACTTAGGATCGGTGAGGTCCCCCACCGAGACCTCGACCATGTCGGCCCACGGTCGGCCCCTTATCCTCTTTGCGTCGCGCACCAGTACCCTGACCGCGTGGCCCCGCTCCAATAGGCGCGGCACGAGGCGCCCGCCGATGTAGCCGGTCGCTCCCGTCACGAGGATCCGTTTCAGTGGAGTCGGCCTCCAATACGATCACGGCCGAGCGGCCTCGATCCTGCGTCCTGCCACGACCGGAATCCTTCGATGCCGATCGGGTCCGTCTGGGCGGGTCCGGGCGCCTCGGCCACGGGACAGAAAGAAGCGCCGCGTCCAGAGGGCAGGAGTCGTACGCGGCCTTTGCCGCGGAATCGAAGTCTGTTTGTCGCCATGGCCCTGGGGGAGAGAGGAGGCATCCAGAGGAAAACCATTGCGCAAGGTGCGCCTCTATCGAGCGCAACAATGCGTCGCGCGGTCCCCTGGAACGCGCCACCTACCGACTGCGATACCACTCGTGGGTCACGGAATGCGCAGACATTGGCTCTAAACACGTGGAACGGAGGCGTCGATCCGCCTAAATCACGAAAGGGTTCTATTTACTCTCATTACCTTCCGTTAATCATCCATCGTTACGACCAGCCATGTCAGGGCGATGATTCAAGTGGATAGCCGCTTGGGTCGATTTTGGGCCTGATTCCTGACCGTGAGAATCACGTCCGTGAATCGTGTGGATTTGTATTCAGTAGAGTTTCTCTAGGATTTTTGTAGAATTGTTCCGACAGAATACTCGGATGAGGCTTTACCGATGGAAACTGGACGAGACCCGTCGCGACCGGACCGGCATCACCGGCGGAGAAACTCCGCGCGAGACGCTGGACCCGTTCCCGTAGAAGAGATCCGTGACGATCTCCGACAGGTCCCCCCGCGATCCACGACCACGTCGACCCTTCCTGCGAGTCCAACGACGACATCGTCCCTCGAGGAGGCGGGCTCCTTCTCGGCACTCGCCAGTCAGATCCGCCTCGACATGCTCCTATCACTCTCGCGCGAACCGAAGACCCTGCTTGAACTCTCCGGCGAGTTCGGCCTCCATAGGCTCACACTCCGCCACCACCTCGAAACGCTCATGGCCGAAGCTCTGGTGGAAGCGGTCTCGACGCGCCGCAAAGGGACCGTCGGGCGGCCCCCCGTCCTCTACAGGACTGTCCGGCGCGCCCACGTGGATGGCTACCCGCCGAGGCACTTCGAGATCTTCGCCCGCGCCGCCTTGGACTCCCTCGTGGAGCACCTCGGGGACGGGAAAGCCACCGAGACCCTGCGGCGTCGCGGGGTCGCGATGGGAAAGCAGATGATCGGCGATGCGGCCGCGCGCGAAGGCGTCTCCGAGTGGACCCCCGGCTCGTTCCAGAAAGTGGTCCTCGACAAACTCTACAAGGACTTCGGGATCCCGACCGAGACCATCGCGGCCTCCGACGACGCGATCGAGTACCGCGCATTCGGTTGTCCGTTCCTGGAGCTCGCCACCGAGAAACCGGAGGCGGTCTGCAACGGACTAGACCGCGGGTTCCACGAAGGTGTCGACGCCGCCCTCGGCAACGTCGAGACCGTCAGGCGGACCTGCATGGGTCATGGCGATGCGTACTGCGAGTACGCGTTGAAGTGGAAGGGACAGTGGCGGAACGACGCGTCAAAGGAAGACGCAGCCAAACGAGCGACTGCGAAGAGGAAGTGAGGACATGGACGAGAGGATCTCTACCGACGCATCGAACGGGAACGAAGGTGAACCGACGGATCCCCAGCGCCGCCGGTTCATCAAGGGTGTCGGGATCGCGGCCGCCACGGGCGTCATCTCGCTCACCGCGGGCCAGCTCCTCGCAGAAGGAGCCGCCCGTGCATCGCAGGGACTCGACGGGAAGGAAGACGCGCGCCTCCAGTACGCGATGGTCATAGACCTTGCGAAGTGCGATGGATGCAAGAAGTGCACGAAGGCCTGCCAGAAGGAGCATTTCCTGGCCGAGGACCAGGAATGGATCAAGGTCTACAAGGTCGACGACGGCATCAGCGGCGAATACAATCTGCCTCGTCCGTGCATGATGTGCGCGAACCCACCATGCCGCAACGTCTGCCCCACCGGTGCGACGTTCGTGAACTCCGACGGACTAACGCTGATCAACCACGACAAGTGCATCGGCTGCCGGTTCTGCCTCGCGGCCTGCCCGTACAGCGCACGCACCTTCACTTGGAAGGAGCCGGAGCATACCCCCGAGGAGCTTGCGCACACGTATAGCCCGGAGATGCCCTTGCCCCATCGCCGCGGCGTCGCTGAGAAGTGCATGTTCTGCGTGCACCGTCGCAAGGAGGGGAAACTCCCGGCATGCGTCGAGGGCTGCCCGATGGGTGCCATCTATTTCGGCGACGCGGCCGAGAACGCCGTGACGAACAGCAAGGGCCAGACCTTGCCGTTACGGGAGACCCTTGCGGACAATGCCGCGTACAGGCTGCGTGACCACCTAGGTACGGGGCCGAGCGTGTTCTACCTACCGCAGAGGGGGCGCAGGGCATGAGCGAGCAGGGACTTGACCCCAAGACCAAGCGCATCCTTACTCCGCTTTTGCGCACCGGGTTGGGCTTCTACATAGCGCTCATCATCCTCGTGGGCCTCTTCCTGCTCGCCAACTACGCGTGGTCGGTCCAACTCGACAAGGGCCTCGCAGTCACTGGGCTAAACGATCGCGTCTCGTGGGGAATCTACATCTCGGTCTTCATCTACTTCATAGGGATCTCCTATGGCGGGACGTGCGTGTCGGCGATCCTGCGGCTCACGGGGGCCGAGTGGCGCCGGCCGATCACGCGCCTTGCTGAGACATCCACCGTCGCCGCGTTGCTCGTAGCGGCGATCATGCCGATGTTCGACCTCGGGCATCCCGAGAAGATCCTCGACGTAGTCTTCTACGGACGCATCGAATCACCGCTCGTCTGGGATTTCATCTCGGTGGGCACGTACCTCGCGGCTAGCATGCTCTTCTTCTATCTGGCCCTGATCCCGGACCTCGCGATCCTTGACCGAGTGCTTCCCAAGCGCGTGCGGATTCGCCGCACGCTGTATCGCGTCTTCAAGATGCGATGGGAGGCGACGCCGGCCCAGGTGCGTAAACTCGAGCGCGCCCTCATGGCGATCACGATCATCATCATCCCCATCGCCGTGAGCGCGCACACGGTGCTCTCCTGGATGTTCGGGATGACAACGCGCGCGGGATGGCACAGTTCGATCTTCGGGCCGTACTTCGTCGCTGGTGCCTTGTTCTCCGGGATAGGGATCGTCGTGATCGCGATGGCGGTCGTCCGTTGGGCGCAGCACTTGGAGGATGTCATCACCGACTTCCATTTCCGCCGGATGGCCGACATCCTGCTCGTGTTCGGGCTGGCCTACCTCTACATGACTTTGAGCGAGTACCTGACGATGACATTCCAGCCTTCGGACGACGAGAAAATCCTTGTCGGCCTGCTCACTTCGGGACCGCTCGCGCCGTATTTCTGGATCTCGACCCTGGGCCTTGTCTTGGCCGTGGCTCTCTTGGCCATCCCGAGGACACGCACGGTGGCGGGCATCACCATGGCGGCCCTGGTCGTGAACGTGGCACTCCTCATCAAGCGCTTCATCATCGTCGTGCCGAGCATGCAGGTGCCGCTCATCCCGGGCGACGCCGTCGCGACCTACTCGCCTACGTGGGTGGAGTGGGCGCTCATCGGAGGATCGTTCGCCGCCTTCGGCCTCATCTTCCTCGTCGCCTCGAAACTCGTTCCCATGGTCTCGATCTGGGAGGTCAGCGAAGGTGACAAAGCGCACGCGAAGGACGCCCCCGCCGCGCCGGAGGCAAGGACGCCGAGTCCCGAAGCCGTTGCATCGGTGAGCGTGGTCGTAGCCACGGAGGGTCGAAGTTGAACCCGAGATGGCAAGGACTCTACGGACGACGGGGCCGCGTCGTGCTCTTCTTGTGCTTCGCAATGGTCCTCACAGGGTTCGCTCTGCTCGTGCCTGTTGAAGGCAACCTCGACGGGGTCTCCCCACCCGAGGGTTGCACGTGTCACTCGGAGGAAGCGTCACCGGGCATCAAGGTCGTGGTCGATGGGTGGCCCGCGATATACACCCCGGACTCCACCTACACGCTGGCTGTCACGGCGACCGGGAGCGTTTCCGGTTCCGCAGGCGGCTTCTCGATGGAGGTCACCAAGGGCAGTCTCTATTCGAGCGATCCGATGGTGAGCGCCTCGGGCAAGGTCGCAACACATTCCGGCCCTGACCACCGTCAATGGACGGTCGAATGGCGCGCACCCCCCGAGGACTCTGGTGACACGAGTCTTGTCACGTACGTGAACCTCGCAAACGGCGACGAGTCGGAAGGAGAAGAGGATCACTGGAACGTTCTCACCCTCTCTGCGAAGGAGAAGGCGCCAGAACCACCGAAACCCTCCAGGTTAAGCCTGGCGTTCTCCGGGGAGAACGGAACGCTGGTCGCCGGACGCAACATCACGATCACGGCGACGCTCACGAACTTCAGCGGCGCCCCGATCCGCAATGCGATTGTGACGTTCTATCAGAACACTAGCTATGGACAACTCGCGATCGGCAAGAACAAGACGGGTGCCGACGGGCGGACGCCGATAAACTGGACGGTCGTGTCGGCCTGCGAGTGCCTCTTCTTTGCACACTACGACGGCTCGTCGAAGAACCTTTCTGAAAACGCCACCGCCCTAGCGAGCGTGACCGATCCGAATGGCGTCTTCGACACGCTCTACCCACCGCAGACCCCATTCGTGTTCATGCAATACTATGCGGTCCGCGGATCCGTCGGGCTCGTGATCGGCGCAGTCTGGCTCACGCTCCTCTACGCGGGACTTTCCGTTTTCAAGGTCCGCTCGCTCGGCGCATCGGGAGGCGACGGAGCCGGCGGGCCGCTCAGTATCCTATCGTCACGGTCTAGGAAGAAGGTGGAACGGAAATGATGAACAGGAAAGAGACCCGGTCTTCGAAAGTTGGTGCGTGTCTTGTGATCACCCTGGCGATGGTCGTATCGCTTGTGCCGATGCCGGCAGGTGCAGCGCCGCAGACGACGGACGCGCATATCGCGTCCTTCACCGCATCGCCATCCTACGTGAACCTCAATAGGACCACTACTGTGACCATGACCGTCTCGAGCCTCTACGGCGGCGGCAACGACAACTACAAAGTGACAGTGTACGCCCCCGACGGGAGTGTGGTCGCGAGCGACTGGTTCAATTTCACCGCGGTCGGCTCGATCTCGAAGACGCTCGGCAACACCACGGTCGACTTCAAGGCGGCCATCACAAAGGTCGGCGCCTACCTCATCGAAGCGACGCACGGGAGCGCCATCGCCGCCTCGATCCCGCTCCAGACGACCGACAAGCTCCTCGTCGTCACCGAATTCGCCGCCGCGTCGAATCCGTGGACCGACATCCACAACTGTCCCATAGCGGAGGAGTTCCAGCGCGGGGACGAGGTCATCGCCCGCGCGTACGTCCGATACCTCTCGACGGGCGAGATCCTCAACGGGACGCTAGTGCCGACCGCTCCGAAGAATGTCACCGGCACGCTCTTCGAGGAGACGAAGGTCATCAACTACAACGCCCAGGGTTTCTGGAGGGCCGCGTGGTTCATCCCATGGGACAAGCCGCTGGGGACGTACTCGTTCACCGTGGCCGCGTCTGACGGGATGGGTAACTCCGGGACGGGTGTGTCGCCGAAGGCGGGCGTTTATGGGGCGCTGAAGATCCTGGCGTCCATCCTTCCGACCACGGTCTCCACGACCAACGCCAGTTCCGGGGCGATCTCCAACGCCTTCTACCCCGGCGAGTCGGTTGGCATCGTCGCGCGATCGGTCTATGATCTCCACTTTGCGCACAACTTCGAGTACACGAAGACGAACCGGACGTTGGCGGGAACGCCCGCCAAGCCCGGACCCGGTCAGGATTACGCCCTCGGGACCGACCGCGGCGGAGTGGTGCAAGCGGCGATCGGCTCCGGGGCGTTCAACGCGACCGCCGGAACCTTCGCCGACCAACTCGCCAAAGTGGACCTGGTCTTCAACGAGGCCACGGGCAACTGGATGGGGGCATGGACCGTCCCCACCGATTCGGTGCTCACGGGGGACATCCTTGTCCGCGTCACGGCCCGCGACGGCGCCCCGACCGGCAACAGCGGAAGCGGGACGACGAGCATCACGACACTCGAACGGCCTCTACCGGTCAAGGAGACCCAGTACGTGAACCAGACCGTCGAGGTGGAGAAACTGAAGGATGGGGCGCTCGATGGTCCGGTCGCTTACGGGCTCATGGGCGTGACGCTCGCCGGCGGACTTGGCGTGGGCTACGTGCTGAGCCGCGGCAAGCTGTCCGGAGGCAAGAAAGGAGGCCCCGGGGAGAAAGGCGGCGACGAATGGCAGTGAGCCGCCCCGAGCATTATCAAAGGAGAAAGATCCTATGAGATACGATACGACCAGAATCGCAATTGCATGCTTGTTGAGCGCCTTGACGGCGCTATTCGTCTTTGGGGGCGCCAGCGCGGCGCCGACCCTCGCCGTCAATCCCGACGAGGGCCCGGTCGGTACGCCTTTCACCGTGTCGGGCGGCGGCTTCGCGGCCGACTCTTCGGTCGACCTCGTCTGGCAGACGATGGAGGGAAACCGCGTGAGTGGCAGCGGCTTCACCGAGGTGTTCTGGCCGCTCAAGACGGTGAAGACCGACACAACGGGAGCATTCCGTGTCGAGCTCAAGGCCCCCTATGACCTGGGCGGTCCCCCGCACAGGGTCGAGGCACGTGTGGGCGACGCCGTCGCCTCGTCCACGGAGTTCACGATAACGCGAACCGCTGAGTTGTCTCCGGTCTCGGGACCCCTCGGGACGATGCTCACGCTCCACATGACCGGCGGCGGCTGGACGCAGTACGACAACATCGTCGCCGTCACCTACGACAATGCGTTCATCGGCTTCATGTGCAGTTTCAACAGCCAAGGCAACATGACATTGTGGCTACCGGCGACCGGAGGCGTGGGGCTGCACACGATCGACGTATGGCCCGCGCTTTACTGGGGCCCCGACACCGGTCCGACCCCGTGGAAGATCGCCCACCTAGCGGCGGGCGACCAGCCGACGGAGATCCCCCAGTACCACTTCGAGTTCCAGCTCACCGAGGGCGTGGCGACTCCCGACAAGATGTTGCCCCTCGAAGGGGCGATCACCGGCGCCCAGCCGCCCTTGTCGGCCGAGGCTCTCGTGAACAGCCTGAAGGCAAGCGCAGCTCCGACGTTGGCGCTGAGCTCCGGCCTCATACCGCCGGGCCAGGAGATGATCGTCGCCGGAGGCGGCTTCAAGGCCGGCGACACGGTGAAGCTCACGTGGAGCACCGTCACCGCGAAGACGCAGATAGCCAAGGACAAGAACAGGGGCTGGAACGCGACGACGACCGTGACCAAGGACCTGGCAAACGCACTCGTCGGTCCGACCGGTACCTTCTTCGTCACGCTGAAGGTCCCCTACGACTTCGGTGGAGACCACGACATCAAAGCGGTGGTGCGAGGCGAGCCGGTCGCACAGACCTCGCTACGCGTCCAGCCCCACTTCGAGTTCGTCGGACCCGCAAAGGTCAAGGCGGGCGAGAAGGTGACCATCCGCGGCTACGGCCTCGGCTACGAGAAGTACACGGCCGTCTGGACGGTGCTTTACGACAACAAGCTCTCCGGCTGGGTCTCTGCGTTCGAGACCCAGGGCAACGCGACCTTCGAGATGTACGCCGTTGGCTCGCCCGGCAAGCACTTCATCGACATACACGAGGGCTCCAACGGTTGGCCGTACCTCAACCTTTGGGAGTCACCGTGGCCGTGGGAGCCGGCGCAGCACTTCAACTTCGACATCGTCGGTGGAACCGGAAGCGCGTCTTCGGTGGAACACATGGTCCAGCAAGACCTCTCCGGACTCGGCGACGCGAAGACCCAGGATGTCCCCGGGTTAGAGGCTCTTGCGGTCCTGGCAGCGATCGGGGTCGCCTCGCTCGCGTGGCGGCGCACCCGTTTCGAGTGAGCCGCCCGTCGCAGGAAGAAGACTGACATCGGAGAAGGTCGATGGGCCGCGGCGGCGCGTCTCGCCGCCGGCCCATCCGCCTCTCGACACTACGTGAGGCAGGGGGAAACCGCATACGCTTCCCTACCGCGGCTCGGAGCGAGGCGGTCGTGCCTTTCCTCGTCGGTCCTTAGGATAGCACGCCGACGGCCGGGCGAGCCGGCACCGACCGCCGAGACTCTGGTGATGTTCGGAATACCGGCCGTCCGGTGCCGCGCGTCACATCATCCTCCCACGCTGCGTCCTCGACGAAGGAGTCAGGATCAGGGGCTGTGGGCGGCCATGACGAAACAATCTTGAGGCCCCTTGGCATAGGATTAGCCGCAAGAGGCGCCCGGCGGAGCGGACCGGGCCAAGCTGCATGAACCGATTCCCTGGAAACGCGCAGAAGGAAGGACGCAGGTTCCCAGTAGAGGAACCCGCCGCGTCGGCCGACGGGGGCGATGGCCGGATCGCCGAAGACGTCGGGGCGTCGGGCGTGGAACCCCTGTGCATGCGGGCCGTGTCCAAACGCTTCGCCACACACCAGGTCCTTGACAGGATAAGCCTGGAGCTGGGGTACGGCAAGACCATCCTCGTCCTTGGCGCCAATGGGGCCGGGAAGACCACCCTCCTACGAATCGCGGCGGGCGTCACCCACGCGGATTCAGGCTCTGTCGAACACTTCGGAAAACGGGTGCTGGACGATGACCTGCCGACACGACGCCGGGTCTCGTACGTCTCGCAACGCGCCCCCATGTATCGTGAACTCACGCCCCTCGAACACCTGACCTGGTGGGCTCGGCTATACGGCATCGATCGTGTGCACGAGCGTTGCGAATCGATATTGCAGGAGGCGCGACTCGCGCGCATGGCTAATGAACGATGCGGAAGCCTCAGCCGCGGACAACAACAGAGGCTCGCCATATCCATGGCCTTGCTTCCGTCTCCCGACCTCTTGATCATGGATGAGCCTGAGGCGGCACTCGACGACCAGGGGCTGACATGGCTCCACACACTTCTTTCCGAACGACGCGGCCGGGTCGCCACGATCATCGCAGCACACGGCGCCGAACGTCTCGGTTCGATCGCCGATTCGAGATTGATCATCGAGAAAGGGCGGGGGTCGGTCACCGCATGAGCCTTCGGGCGCTCCTCTGGAAGGACGCGATGAGAGAGACGCGGGGACGCGAGGGGGCCGAGGCGGCGATCGTCCTCGTCGCCCTTTTCTTCTTAGTCGAGATGCTGGCCGCCCCACCCGTCGCCGACGAAGCCACCGCGGTCGCGGCATTGTGGATTCCCTTGATCTTCGTCACGGGCGCACTTGTCGGCAAGGGATTCGCGAGCGAGGCGGACAGGGGCACGCTCGAACTCCTCCGTTCTGCCCCGGTCCCGGCGGCCATGCACGGGCTGTCCCGCACCCTGGTCGATCTGGCGCTCGTCGCACTCGTGGGGACCGCCGCACTCGCCTTTTCGGTGCTCGCGTTCGGATCCCCTGCGACGGTGGGGCTCGTCGGGATCGTACTGCTCGCGGTCATCGGCTTGACGGTGGTGGGTTCGTTCGCGAGCGGTGTTGCGGCCCAAGCAAGATCCCGCGAACTGTTGCTTCCCGTCCTGATGGTCCCGGTCCTCGTGCCCCTTATCGAGGCTGGCATCGGCGGCAGCCTCTTGGCGATCCGCGGCGCCTCTGCCACCGACCTGTCCTCTGTCTTCCTGGTCATCGCGGGGTACGACCTCGTAATGGGCGGCCTCGCCTGGATACTGTGGCCCCACGTTCTCGAGGCTGATTGAATGGCGCAAGAAACATCGAAGGGAAGGTCATGGATGGCCGCGCTCCCAAGCGCGGAAGCCACAAGGAGATTCTCGCTCGCTGCGACGGCCGTTTCATGGTTGGTCCTTGGCTACCTTGCGTGGTTCGTGGCGCCCGATTGGCGCACCGCCGGCGACGTCTCGGCCCCTCTCACGAGAAAACTCCTGTTCTACCATCCTGCCTCGGCCTGGGCCGCCTTCGTCGGCTATTTCGTCGTTCTGGTCGCGAGCGTTGCGTACCTTAGAAGGCGTGAGGCGGGTCTTGATGTGGTCGCACGCTCCGCAGCGGAGGTGGGCTTCTTCCTGAACACGATCGCCCTCGTGACCGGCACCATCTGGGGTTCTATCGAATGGATGCGGACAGGCGAACAACCGCTCGTGACCGTGATGAGGGAGCCAAAGGTGCTAGTGCTTCTCGTCATGTGGTTCGCGTTCGCCGCATACCTGCTCCTCAGGCGCCTCGTCGACGACCCGTCGAGGAGGGCTCGCCTCTCGGCCGCCTTCGGGATAATCGGTTTCGCAGGCGTACCGCTCTCCTTCCTAACGAGCAGGCTCTTGCAGACGAGCCTTCACCCGGACGTCGTGGGACCGGGCGCCAACCCGGATGCGGCACTGCCTACCTCGGCCGGGATCACCCTGGGTTGGAGCTTCATCGCGTTCACGTTCCTCTTCGCATTCCTCTTCCTCCATCGCCTTCGACTCAGCAAGATCGAAGAGCGATTGGAAGGGATCGAGACGGAGATGAGAGAATGACCGACGAGACGACGTTCTTCCTGGGCTTTACGGCGATATTCCTCGGGATAGTGGCGTACATGTTGCTGCTCGAGAGGAACGCAAAGAGACTCGAACAACGGATGGAAAGACTGGCATCACGCTCGAAAGAACCGAAGAGCTGAAGGCTTTCGCCTGGGCGACTGCGAGACGACAACAGCCTGCCCGGCGTCAGCCCTCCGGCACCGGGTCTATTCTTTCGAGTTCCTCCATCACGTGGAGCGCCTCTTTCCTGAGTTCGGCAGCGAGGTCCATCGCTTCCGCTTCCAACCCTGCGTCGTGAGCCTCGCCCAGTTCGCGGAGGGCGGCGACCAGCGCAAGGCGTCGGACTTCCAGGGCTTCCCGCGTCGATGGGGCGCCTCGTCCCCGGAACACGACCTGCCGTCTCCCACCGGCAAGGACAGGGCCGAAAAGGCGCCAACCGAGAGCTCCGACGATGACGCCTCCGACGATGGCGCCGCCAAGGAGAAGCGGATCCTTGGAAATCGAGGGCCCTGGGGAGGTCGCGTCCGACGCGGCGGCGTCCTGCCGGACGACTGGGGCAGGATCGAGCGCTCGCGGGGCCGCCACGAAATAGAGAGTCGCCGGCAGGGCCGACGTTTCTGTGCCCGAGTAACCGTGGATGAGCATGCCCGGATTCTCGCTCGTGGTCGGCAGCACGAAATCGCGCGAAACCGGGGCTTGGAGATCGTAGGATTCGGGTAGGAATAGGAGTATCAACGCGTTCTTGCGTCCCTCCTCGGGCACGGCGCCGAGAAGGAACCCGAAGACGCCGCCGGCCGCCACTTGTCGGCGGTGCTCGAAGACGATGGTACGCGTGGCGTTGGCGCCGCTCCGATCAAAAGAGATGGTGTGATTGGCCTCATGGATCGTGACGTTCGCCTCTTCTCCGGGCTCGCACCGACAAGTGAGGGTCACGAATTCCTCGCCCGGGGGAACAGAGAAAGTCCGCTCGTAGTGCGTTGAGTCGGCGAGATCGACCGCCAAGGATTCCTGGACGTTCCAATAACCGCCCGCCTCGCTCTCGACCGTCGTCGGGATGTCGCCAAGACTTGCACGCACTTGGTAGACCTGCTTGAACTGCGTACCCCCTTCTGCCGTCACGGTGGCTGAGGCGGAGACCGCGATGACAATGATCAAGAGGAAGCGGCGTCTTGATCCCGTTTCAAACGCCTCCTTGTGTTTCTTCGGAGGGGACGAACCTGCTGCTGCAACCGGCCGTGTACTGTTCGACAAGGTAGACCAGAGCGCCCTCTGGGATCGGCGTCCCGTCGGGCGCCACGGATAGGAGGTGGCCTTTGAACTGGCCGGGCTTCGGCTGCATGGGTTCCGGGAGGTTCCCCATGTAAAGGCCCCAGATTGTGGCAGGTTCTGACTCCCCGGTCCTGAAGGCACGGATAAGGAAGTACGAGTGCGTACCACTCACGGTCCAAGAAGACCTCGATGGCGGTTGCGACCAGGACGTGTTCCCCGGCGCGGACGTGGCGTTCTCGAAAGTCCAGCGGGTCGAGCCGTCCGGCATCTCTTCGGCCCACGTCGTGAGCGTGGATTGGCGCGGTTTGCCTTGGTCGTACCAAACCCGCGTGAGGTTTACCGCGTTCCGGAAAGCTGGATTCGTGGAGAGGCCGGAGGCGCTCGCGTCCGGGATGCGCGGTGGTTCGCCAGTGCCAAGTAAGGTGTACGTACCCCGATAGTGCGAATCCGGGGATTGCACGATATCCGCGACGTACCTTACGGTCGCCTCCTCGTTTGCGAGACCGAGGACCACCGCGCCGACCCCCGCTACGACGACGGAGAGTCCTACGAGCAGTTGGGTCGAGCCTCTCACTGACCTCTCACCTCGTCGTCTGGACTTCTTGCACGAGTACTTGCGGGGTCCTCCCACGGGTGTGACCTTGCGATGAGAGCCTCCTCCAACCGTCTCTCCCGCGCCTCAGCCCTCGCCCGCACCGCGACGCCGGGCAAGGCCGCCCGTGCACCGACGCTCCCGCCGCCCCCCGCGAGGACCAGCAGTGCCATGGAGAGGAGGCCGAGACCGAATCCGGCCCAGACGAACCCCATGAACGGAATCACCTTCGGAGTGAACGCCATGGCGGTGATGGACTCGTTCGCGGCAAGCGGCGTGATGCCGCTTTCGTGCGCACCGATCCATGCGTCGTTGTCGATGCATCGGGCCGTCGGATCCCGGCACATGGCGAGACTCGCAATGTACAGGTCGTCGATCCCAAGCCGCGACACCCTCGTGGCGGGATCGTAGTGGGTCACTTGATCGATCCAGAACATGTGGACTTCTGCACGACCGATGCGGGCCCCCTCTTTCGCCACGATCAGTTTCGCCGTCACGCTGGTCTGGAATCCATGCGCGGGATCGTATTCGCCAGATGTGCTATCGTACGTGAGCACGTAGGGCCCCAGTTCGACCGATTCCCCTCGTGCGAGGGTGACCGGCGAGCGGGTCTCACTTGCGGCGTAGACGCTCCACGCGTATCCGATGAGGACGAGCACGACGGCTATGTGCGCAAGCTGCAGGCTCGCAGGGCGAAGCGTCCTGGCCACGCGCCCGGCGAGGGGAAGGCGAGACGTCTCGGTTGGCTTCGCCAGGACGTGCGGCATGACGATAAGAAGCCCGACGGCGAGAGCAAGGCCCAAGGTCTGAAGGAGCGCATCGCTTTCCAGGGCCCATCCTGCCACGAGCACGGTGTCGGGTGGATTCGCAAAGAAGACGAATAAGCCAAGCCCGAGAACGATCGAGACAAGTGCCCCGGCCCTGCGGCCCGAGCCATCAGACCGCGGCCCCGTCGTTCCTAAGAGCCCATGGACGCCCACAACCAGGCCCACTAGGAGGGCGGGCATGGTGAGACCAAGCGGCCAGTGTTGGGGAAAGAGCACGGCCGCGGCCATTCCAAGCGCCCCACTTATGATGACGAGCGACGCGAGCGGCCTGTCAGCAAGAGTTCGATGGCCTAGGAACGCTACGATGGCGAGGATGCTCGGGAGCACGACCACCGGTGCCCACGCGTCGAAGACCTCCCTGTTCATGCCGTTGGCGCCCGACAGATCCATGGTCAGCGTGATGAGAAGCGACGCGCCGATGAGGAGGATCGCGGTGTATGCGAGAGCTGACATCGAGAACAACCTGCCGCGCCTCTTCGATCCATCGTCCGACGCGCTTGCCATGATCGAAGGCGCGAAGGCAAGGGCCACAAGGAGTGCCAGCGCGACCGAGACCGCAGGACCCACACCCCCTGGCGAAACCGGGCTCAAGAGCTCGAAGATTGCGCCGAGTGCCGTGGCGGGGGCTACTGCGAACGCTCCCGCCGCCGCGAAGCACACCGCAGAGAGGGCACGTCCGAGAAGTGGTGCAGCGGCCGAGAACCTGGACGCGGATAGGCCGAGGAAGCCGAAGAAGAGTGTTCCCATTATCCCCATGATCGCCGCCGTCTGGGGGTCTGCGGATACTATGTTCACGAGCCGCAACGCCGGATCCTTCGCGAACGTGCCCGTGGGGTCGGTGAAGGCATGGACCGACACCCACAGTCCACTTCTCGTCGCGAAGGTGGCGAAGAGCGAAAACCACAGCGTCCCGAAGGCGAGTAACGGAGCTAGGGCGCCGTACTTGCCGGTGCGCTCGTTCTCGACGCGCGCATGCAGGAAAGCGGTCAACACGAGCCAGGGGATGAGGTTAGCCACCTCGACCGGATCCCACGCCCAGAAGCCGCCGAAACTCAACGTATAGTACGCCCAGATGGCGCCCATGCCCAAGGCAAGCGTGTATGCGCCCCACGCGACACGTGTCCAACCCCGGACAAGGCGCGACCAGCCAGGCTTCCCGCTCGCAAGATGCGCGAGCGCTGCCGCCGCGGGGATGGTCGTCAGGGCGTAACCTATGAACTCCGCGGGCGGGTGTACGAGGCTGTACGGCGATTGAAGGACCGGATTGAGGCCGTTCCCGATCGGTCGGGACGCCAGGAAGAAATCCGCCGTGGGGCTGAAAGTGTCCTGCCGCACGACCAGCGTGAGAAACGCCACATAGATCGCCAGCGCGAAGAGCATGGTCCAGTCCCGAAGACGCGAATCCGCGCGATGGAATCCGCCTCGTAGCAGAGGCGAGAATTCGAACCATGCGATGCAAAGGCCCATGAGGGCCGTCCAAAGGAGGATCGTGCCTTTTTGGGCGCCCCAGACGCCGACGATCTTGAGATAGATCGGATAGTCCGTGCGCGTGTAGAGAAAGACGTATTCGACGTCGAGCCGACCGACGAGAAAGTAGTAGGCGAGAAGGCCTATCGCCGCAAGCGTGAGGGCAACCGAGAGGGCAAGCGCATGTGCACGCAACCGAGCGAATGGCGGCGCTACGTTCCCGACCTTCGCCATGGCCGCGGCCAATGCGATGAGGGCAAGAAGCAACGCGCTCCATTCGAGCCACCCCCCATCGCTCATCGGAGTCGGCCCCTCCAAAACCTCGAGAGCGCGGCTTTCAACGGGAGCGTGGGGGCGGCAACCAGAAACACGAAGAGCCCCAGCGAAGCCCCAAGCGCCGCTCCTGGCACGTCTGGGTCACGCAAGTACTTGAAGGGCGATTCCTTGTACGCGGTCGACGCAAGACCCTCGTCGGCCGCGAGTTTGTTCATCGCGCTGTCGCCGAAGAGGCACGCCGCGCACCATGTGGCGGTGAACATCACCATGAGCACTCCGCGGCGCTCCTGCACAGTTGCTTCCGTAGAATCGAGCTTGTGCAAGGTCGCCTGAACGACCTCCTGGAAGGCGAAACGGGATCCGACGTCGGCCTCGTTCTGGACCCAGACGGCCGCATACGACCGCGAAGCCGCCCATTCCTCGGCGAGTAGAACATCGAACGTGGCGTCCGCGCTCGTGGAGTTCGAGAAGTCAAGATATGCCGGTGGCCGTGGCGCGACTTCGCGCGCGGTGAACCGATGGACAAAGACGCCGTTCGACAACGCGGGCGGTGGGCGGTAATAGACGTCGTCTTCGATGATGGCCCAGGCCAGGGCGAGCCTTCGTTCCGACAGACGCTCCGCGCTCTGCGCGACGACATGCACGCGCACACCGTTTTCGATTGTCTCCGATTCGACGGTCAGCGTGATGGGCGAGTCCACCTCCGCCCTTGCATGGAATGCGTCCCGGTAGGCGGCGAGTGTCGGCTCATAGTCGCCTCCCGGCGCACCCTCGATGAACTTCACTCCGTCAAAGATGGTCGATGGGAAATCGAACCCGTTCCGATCCTCATCGTAACGCCCGTAGTAATACTCGAAATAGTCGATTCCGCGGCCGTCGGCCTCGAAATAGGGAAACCCGAGGGGGTCGGCGGCATCCGGATAGGGGTGGATGGCGATCGGGACGAGGACGACCCCGTCCGAGGCAAGGGCGGACGCCGGAGGCTGGAGAAGGAGAACAACGACTGGGACGAGCGCCATCCAGCCGTCGCTAGTTCTCATGTTTGTACGACTTGCCTGCCCCCCTATGAAGACCGCGCGCCATTTTCAATCGTGAGAGCGTGGAACCTTCCGGCCGGACGCCCGCACGACCGAACCTGTCAGGAGAAAAAATCAGGCTATGTTATCGTGCATGTGCAATCGTACGACCTGTTTAAGATGTGCTTCCGCCCATCTTGGGGCGTGCTGGATTTGGGCTCGAGCACGACCAGGCGTTTCCTCGTCGCGGCGATAGTGTCACTCGTGTCCGCATCGGCATTCACTGCGTTCGTGGTGGCTGTATCGCCTGAGACGTTTTTCGAGACCAACACCCCCGAAGGTCAACCGGTCCGCGAAATCAGGATCGCGGGCGCCGTCTCGTACATCATCGGCGCCGCCGTCCTCTCGACGGGATTCGCCGTCTCCTTCATGTTCCTCAGGAAGGCACCGCGTCTTCCACTCGCGGCGTCGATACTGCTCGTGTTCTCCACCCAGGCGGTCGCGTATGTCGGCTACGCCGGCTGGGAGTATCACGAGACGCCGGAATTCTGCGTACGCACGTGCCACGTCATGGAACCCACGTACCTCTCCTATGCGGATCCCGGCCAGAATAAGGTCATGGCCGGCCATCTCAAGAACGGGACGGCTGAATGCCTCGATTGCCACACCGGTCCCGGATTAGAAGGCCAAGTCGACCTCATGCTCACTTCGGCCCGTCACGTATGGAAATACGCGGTCGCCGGCGGCTACGACCCCGGCAATCTCGGCGGGGCCGACGCGGTCAAGAAAGTCCCCGACGCGAACTGCCTGAAATGCCACGCGGAAGCATCGACGGCGAAGCTACCTGAGAAGCACGACAACTTCGAGACGAAGTGCGCGCTCTGCCACGATCCGCACAAGACGAATTCGAGCGGCTACTTCTATCCGGACATCATCCTCGAGAAGGACGATTGCTCGCTCTGCCACAGGAGCGAGCCCGTGGACTTCGTGAAATTCCCGTCGAAGCATTCGGACCTGGCCGCGGACGATTGCCGCAATTGCCACAAGACACACGGCAACGCGACCAGGGACCCAGGGGCCACGCTCTCCTGCACCGATTCGGGCTGTCACGACCAAAACGCGTCGAACAAGGCTTCGCTCGTGAGCCTGAAGCATGCGAACTTCGCGGACGAAGCGCAATGCGCGAGCTGCCACGGCACCGCGCACAACCTCACGAAGGTCGCCTTCGCGGAACTTGCCAAGGACTGTACCGTCTGTCACGCCGGAAAAAAGGTGGCGGCCGGCAACGCACATCTTGAGAAGAAAGTCCTCAACGCCACTGATTGCACAGGATGCCATGGCGAAGGGGCGCCCGATGCGAAGGCCGAGAGAACGCTCGGCGCCCACGGCGAACTCAAGTGCCAATCCTGCCACAAGGCTGGAAACGACAAGGGCGCGCCCGTGATGGCGTTCGCTCCCACCAGCCAGAGCGAGATCTCGTGGCAACGCCAGAATGACAAGAACTTCGCCAACTGGACCCAGTCAGGTCGCGGGAGCCACGATGGCAACCTCAAGTGCAGCGATTGTCACCGGCTCCACAAGGAGCCATATCCTCTGTTCCCGGAGAACAAGACATGCGACTCGGGTTGCCACAAGTGGCTCGGCAACATCACGCAGGCGGGCTTTCCCAACGCGAACCCCACGATCCAGGGAAGCACCACTTACCGCGGCTCGATCGACCCGGCTCTACTCCTCAACTACTCGAAGGACATGAACGGGAACGGACGCGACCACAAGGCGATATTCGAGAAGTTCGGGTGCACAAGTTTCTGCCACAATCCGGCCGTGACCCTCGAGATCGCGGAGTCATGGGCGGCAAGCGGCGCCGACCTACCGAAGAATGTCACGCCGTCAGAGACCCATGGCAACATCACGCAATGCACCAACTGCCACCGCTTCAAGTCCCCGGGCGGTGGCGCAAGCGATCTGCACTCGACCCACATACCATTCATACAGGCAGAACAGAAGGCCGCGGACACGCGCGGAGTCGTGAAGGAGGCGTGCGATTACTGTCACAGCGCCGGACCATACCCTGATGCGGAAGCAGGCGGATGTTACAACTGCCACTTGAGTGGCCACAGACCTGAGACTTACTACTGGGGCGCGGCGCCGGAGGGATGAATACGTCGGCGAAGAACGGTTCATGGCCCCCACCGTGGTTGACCACCATCGTGATCGTGGCGCTCACGATCTCCGTGCTAACGGGCGCTTTATCACTTTTGGGATGGCTTCTCCCGCACCTGGCCGAGGGGCTTCTCCCGAACGAGCTGGTCCGTTTCTTTTCGGACACGAAGACGACCTCAGGGGCGACACTGCAATTGGCCCATTGGGGGGCCGGTATCGTTCTCTTTGTCTTCCTGGCGGTGACGTTATGGAGGGCAAGAGATGGCGGGCCCCTCGGACCTCCGCCTGACGGTGAGACCGCCACGACCGCCTTCTGGCGCTGGTTCTTCGAGCACTTCACGGAGAAACGGCTCTACCGACTCCACTTCCGCGACGCGCTCATGTACCCGACGCACGAGATAGGCCTCGCCATTGCCGTCGCCGTCGTGACACTGATCCTCACCTACGTTCCGGTGGATATCGTGTCCAAGGCAGGACTATCCCTACACCGCGTCAATGGTCTCTACATGTTCTTCTTGGCGTTCTACTCGCTGATGGTGCTAGTGCTGCGGCGCCACGGCCCGTCGCCCTACCCGACCATCTTGCAACGTGGTCGTATCGTCCGCAGGAGCCCACGCTACTTTCAGGAGGAGCAATGAATGTCGGCGCCGCATTGACTTCATTGCTTCTCATGACGATCTTGATCCCGGCCGATGCGACCGTGGAGCCCGCCTCGGAGTATCCTTCGCGAACAGTAACTTCCCAGGGGGCCTCCACCGGAGAGGCAGGCGTCGACATCGGCGGCACCGTCGCACCCCACTCTCCAAACGTCGTCTCCGTCATCCACGCGCCTGCTCTTCCATCGAGGGGAGCGGAAATCCTGGTACGAGTCGTGTTTCGCGAGGGTGCCAACGAGTCCTCCGCCATCCTCGCATACTGCAGAGTGGAGAACTACGCGTGCGCTAGACCGTCGATCATGGAAAGGACTTCAGATGGTGCCTACCAAGGCGCCATCTCGTGGAGCGAAGAGTTCTTTGCCGGCGTCACACATGTGGGCTACAGGATAATCGTAGGATTCGCGAACGGCTCATACGAGAACTCGCCCCTCGCGAACTGGCCGTACACGCCACAACCACTCAATGGCACCGAGGCCCGCTACTACATCTACGATCTTCCGCCTGAGGTAAGAAACGCGTCTAGCGCGCCGATCGGCCTCGGCTTGCTCGCCGTCCTCGTTTTGGTCAAGACCACGCTGCCCCATCGGCGCTCCTAGCGCGGGCTGAAGCGCCACTGCGAACGGCAAGAGGCGAGGCGAAGCATGGCTGGCCCTCGTCGCAAGAGCCGGTGATGACAAGGTGAAGAGGCATGTGATTTGGACCGACGCTCTGGGGCACTGCGGACCCTCACCTGTCAGGTGGAAAGGTTATGTGGGTCTCTCGCCACTCCAGTGAGTGTCATTGCAGCCGCGACGATGCCTCAGGCTCTCCTCGCTCTCTTTAGGCGCGGCGCTCTTAATCGTGGCGCTCGGGGGCTGCCTCGACGGATCGGCCCCGGCGCCGGACTCGTCAACGCCATTGACCCGGGCCTTGGAGGACGCGGCCCTCGTCGCCAACAGCTCCGCCCCCCGGAAAGCCGACCTTCCCCACGTCCACGATTATTGGGAGGGTGCCTTCCACGCGACGCTACTCGACGAGAAGGTCCCCCTCCTCGTCGCCCACAACCACGAGTTCGACGAACCGCCTCGCGACCAGCACACGCACGGGTGCGACGAGCGCCTCGACTCCACCTCCCAAGGCGGAAGCAGGAAGTTCTCGCTTCCGACAGGACAGATCGTGCTACCTGGAACGGCCTCCCTCGACTTCACGTTCGCCTGGGAGACGCCGACCATCACTGGAGTCTGGTTCAAGTTCAGGAGCGCCGACAGCCACGAATTCGTGGACGCGGGCCCGATGAGAAACGGGGCGACCTTCACGCTGCCGGTTTCGATCGAGATGGCGGACGCCGGCCACACGACCCAGACCAAGTGGGGGTTCTTCCTATGTGCCACCTCCAATGTCGCCTCCGTGGCGCTTGCCGAGGGGGACGTGGCGACCAAGATCGTCGCTCACCGCGCTCCGAAGCTGCCGGTAGAACCTGCTCACGCCGACCTCTGGCTGGGCAAGACGACGTTGACGCTTTCGCATGTGCAGTGGTCGGGGACCGCGATCTCCTTGCTCAACAAGGGTCAGGACTCGTGGCGACAGATGGTCCTCCACCCCGGTGCGACCGTGCCGCCCTACACGTCGCGACTCACGGCGACGGTCCACTACAACACGACGAGCCCCGAGGCCCTTCTCGATCCTGGCGCCATCATGTTCTATTACAGGGACTCGACGGTCCCAGAATGGGTCTACAAGACCGCCAACTCGACGCGGAGCGTGCCGGGCATGATCGTCTACGACATCCCCGTGACGCACGACATGGTGGACGGGGTCTACGCGAAGGTGTCGAATTGGGACTTCTGGACCAGGGTCGTGTCCAATACGCACGCGACGACGCCGGGCGGCACTGGAACCCACGGCGCCCCCCACGTCTTCCAAGGTGATATCCACGCGTCGCTCGAAGCGATACGGGGCCCCGGCGGCGACTACCAGTAGCGGAAACGGGGCCACCAACGACCAAGTGTCGCGTCCCTTGAATGGAGACGACGGAGACTAGCATGCGATGTCAAGGCTGCGTACCATTGGACGGGCGGTCGTTCACCAGCACCCTTAAGTCGTGTCCCTTCCGTCGCGCCGCGCATGAAGTTCCTCATCGTCGGCGGCGGTGCTCAGGGCCAGTATATTGCGCGAAACCTCGCCGCACGCCCCCAAGTGTCAGAAGTCGTGATCGGCGACATCCGCGCTCCCGCTCCGCCAGTGCCTTTCCCGCCGAATTGCCGGACGACACGACTCGACGCGCTTGACGCAAGCGATGTAGCGCGCGCAAGTAGAGGCGTTTCGGCGGCGGTTGCCGCGCTTCCTGGCGAGTTGGGTCGGAGAGCGCTCGTCAACCTCGTCGCTGCGGGCGTCCCCACGGTGGACATAGCGTTCATGCGCGAACTGCCGTTCGACCTGGACGAGGCGGCGAGGCAGGCGGGTGTACCAGTGGTCGTGGACTGCGGCGTGGCGCCCGGCCTCTCGCACATACTCGCGGCACACGTCGATCGGGAGCTCGGCGGTCTCGACGATCTCCGCATCTTCGTCGGCGGGATCCCGCTCACGCCGCCCCCGGTCTTCCATCACGCCGTCTACTTCCACGTACGCGATCTCCTGGAGGAGTACGTGCGGCCCGCACGCATCCGGAAAAACGGCGTCACCGATGCGGTCGATCCGCTCGCCGCGCCCGCGATTTCCCTCGAGGACGAAGAGACGGGGCCGCTCGAAGCATTCCCGAGCGACGGACTCCGCACACTCCTCGGGTCTTTCGCGGACGCGCGGGAGATGACGGAGTACACGCTTCGCGTCCCGGGACACCTAGAGACGATGCGCCAGCTAAAGTCGCTAGGCCTACTCGCCCAGGGGCCCTCCGTGGAGGGCCTCGCTATGGCGCTGGAGACGACCTACCCGGGATACATGCACCCCGACCGGCTGGTCATGGAGGTGTGGGGGACGCGGGGCGCTCGCCAGTCGCGTTACCGGCTCCACGCATTGTCCGAGAACGGCGTGTCCGCGATGGCACGCACCACGGGGGCCACTGCCGCCGCGGCAAGCTGGCTCATCGCCACGCGCCGCTTCACTGAATCAGGCGTGCACCCGCCCGAGCGCCTTGGACGCCGCGAATCGGATGCCCGCGAGATACTAGACGACCTCCGCGCGCACGGCCACGAGATCCTCCCCTCCGGACGCTTGCGCGTGATCGGCGGCGCTTCACCGCGGGCGTGACGACTGAGTGCGGCGTACTTATGTCGGGAGCCAAGGCGCCTTGTCACCTTACTTTCGTCCGCGAGCCATCGACGTCGCATCTCTGCTTGGCGGCGGGATCGGGACGGCGCAGGCCGGCGGATGCTACCACTCGCGGGACGCGGCTCTTGCCGCTTTCCGAGGGCTACACCGCCATTGAATGGCGCGGCATTCCGTCCTTGTCCCCACTGGAGCCCGGAAGATACACGCCCCTTCTTTGCGCCCACTCTCCAGCAAGACGCGACGACTCCTCTTTCTCCACGGTCTCATCGGCCGAAGGAAAGAGCATGCGTTCTTCCCGCTCGAAGTGGTCCCTGGCGAGTCCCAAAACCGAGTTGAGCGAGGCTTTTGCGGCTATGAGATCCGCCCCGGTCGCGGCCTTGGCGATCCCGCTCTGTATCTCACGGTGATCCTGCATGAAGACCCCGATCGACCGGTCACCGCCGATCTTGCTTCGCATCGGGATGAGGAGGAGCGCGTCCTCGAGGTCGGCGTGGCTCACAAGCAGTGCGTCGAGCACGTTCGCGATCACCCTTATCTGCTCCATGTCATCTGCGACCGGGATCGCGCGCTCGGCGTAATCGAGCAGGGCGCGGAGCACGCCGTGTTCGCCGCGCAGCGCATCCGTGACCACGAGGCCGGATCGGGCTTCGCCCCTGTCCCGCCCGCCTTTTTTCTTTCGCTGGCCTCCCGCCGTCGTCGAGTCGATCTTCGGATTCATGGTACCACCACCGATCGCATCGTGTCTCCTTTGCGGAGGTCGTCCGCGGCGCGGTTTACCTCCTCTAGGGGAATTCGCGAGTCGATGACAGGCTTAAGACGGATCCGGTTTCGGCGGACCATCTCCACGATGCGCGGGTAGTCCGACGGAGGGCACCCAAGGGAACCGAGCACCGTGTACTCGAAGAACATCATCCTCGCCGCAGGCAACTCCGCCGGCTTGTCGCTGTAGCCGACGAGCACAAGTCGCCCGCCGCGCCGCAGCGTCGAGAACGCGCTGTCTATCGTCATTGGGCTCCCGACCGCCTCCACCGCCGCGTCGGCCCCGCCACCCGTGAGTCTCTTCACCTCTTTGCCGACGTCCTTCACCTCGACGGGGTTCACCGTCTCCGCGGCACCGAGCTCGCGGGCGAGTTCGAGCTTATGCGGCTTGACGTCGATCGCCACCACATGTGCTCCAGCGGCGGCCGCGAATTGCACGGCGTTCATCCCGACGCCCCCGCATCCGACGATCGCGACCCATTCGCCCGGCGCCACCTTCGCGCGCGAGACCACCGCGTGGAAGGGCGTCGAGAGAGCATCGGCGATGATGCACGAATCCACGAGATCGAGCTCGACCGGCAGTCGGACGAGGTCCTTGGCAGGGACAACGATGAACTCGGCGAAGCCCCCGTCAATGTGGTTTCCCGGCATGCGCATCTCCGGGCAGATGTTCTCCCTCCCGCTCCTGCACAGGCCGCAACGACCGCAGGGCAGGACGGCAGGGACGAGGACGCGGTCACCCCGTTTCCATGCCCCCGCGCCCGATTCCGCGACTTCGCCGGATATCTCGTGTCCGAGCACCATCGGCGGTTTCTTGACCGTCGGCACTCCGTGGTCCATGTAGTGTAGATCCGTGTGGCAGAACCCGCATCCGGCGACGCGGACCAACACGTCGCCCGGCCCGGGCACCGGAACCGGGATCTCGGTCACTTCCAGGGGTTTTCCCGGCCCGAGAAAGAGTGCCGCGCGCATGTCGGCCACGCTTCAGATCTCCTTCCAGACCGGCCGGCGTTTCTCAAGGAATGCTTTGAGACCCTCCTCGGCGTCCTCACCGGACATGAGGTCTTCCAGATAGATCCTCTCGGCCCGCTTGAGCCGGGTCCATGGGGCTGAAAGAGAGCGCCTCAGCGCTTTCTTGAGATAGACTAGTGCCTGACGGCGGCGGCCGGCAAGCGTCGCCGCCAGCCCCTCCACTTCCTTGTCGAGCGCATCGTCCGGTACGACACGGTTGACAAGCCCCACTTGTTGCGCATGTTCCGCTCCGATCGTTTCGCCGAGATAAAGGAGTTCCGCGGTCTGCCGATCGCCTATCCAGCACGGAAAGTGGGCCGCAGCGAGCGGAGGGAAGACGCCTAACTTGATCTCTGGTTGCCCGAAACTGGCGGACTGCGAGGCGAGTGCGAGGTCGCAGAGGGAAAGCAGTTCCAATCCGCCACCGAGGCAGGCCCCGTGCACCCGCCCAATAGTCGGGACGGGGACGCTCCAGAGCGCTTCCAGTGTCTCCCTGAAAGCCTTGAGCATGGATTCGGCCGCGGGCTTCAAGTGTTCTCCAACATCCAATCCGGCGCTCCAACATGTACCCGTGCCACCAAGGACCACGACGTTCGCCCGCGTGACCTCGTCTGATCGGAGGGTGTTCGCAAGCTCCCTCAACATGTCGCTCGTGAAGACGTTCAACGGTGGCCGCCCCCAGCTCACGACCGTCGCCTTGCCGTTCGCCTCCGCCCACACACGCCATTTTGGATGCGTCATATGTCTTCGCCTTCAGTCGAACATTATGGATTCCGTGAAAGTCTCGAGCGCAAGCCGCGACTGCTCATAACCCGAGGAACGCTCCTCGAATTCTAGTTGCAACGACGGTATTCCTTTCCTGTCGAGCCCCCGTCTGTATAGCACGACGTCCTCCAACGCGGGCTCGCAGAACTTCGCTGACAGGAAAATGACCGACTCCGCTCCCGTTGCCTCGAGGCGTGACAGGATCGCTTGTTCCTTCGTTGTGGGCGTCCTGCGGACGCTGATGTCGAGCGGCGTGTCGACGTAGGCGGCCGCGAGGTTGCGGAGCGGGTCGCCCTTCGGCTCGACGCGCGCATGCCAACGGGGCTGCATGTGGAACTCGTCCCCGACGACGTAGAAGCCCACCTCCTCGACGAGTTCCAGGAGGTCGAGCGGGGGTTGCTCGCAAAATGGCCCGACTACAAGGGTCGGTACCGCGTCTCGCCTGCGACACTCCCTCGACCTGATCCAACCCAACGCATTCTTCAGGATCTGGATGTGGACCTCGCGAGGCAGCACGTCGCCGAGCCTCTGGATGAGGTAGTGCTCTGCAAGGGTGAGCCTCCAAGGCTCCTTTCGTTTGAGAAGGGCGAGTTCGGTGACGAGTTCGCGATGCTCGTTGAAGACCTCTATGGATTGTGAAAGCCTCGTCTCATCGAAGGGCCGTCCTCCCGCCGCGGCGAGTCTTTGGATGAGGCGACGGTACTCTGCGACGAGGAAGTCCGTCGTCGCCGGCGACTCGAAGTTCTGCGGTAGATGCAGCATGTGGGTCTGTGTGTCTGGCAGCTGCCTCGAAAAGATCCCCTCAAGATTGCGGCTCACGTCGCAAATGTACGGGAAGACGAAAGCCGAGAAATCGCGCATCCTTCCCGTCTGTGCGAGCTCCAAGGTCGACTTGCTTATCGAGCATAGGAAGGAACCTAGCGCCGCGTCCGCGTGTGATATCTCGAGGGCTTCGCCACCTCCACGGATGGAAACGGGAAGCATCCCCATCGAATGGATGATCTCCTGCGGGGTGTACACGGGGAAACAGCCGACGGCCTTGCCGTTGGAACGGGTCCACGCCTCCACCGTCGGAAAGTTGGTATCGGCTAGAGCCTCGCGCGAAATCGCGACGAGCCCTTCGATCGACCTCGCCCCGGTGAATTCATGGAAGTCGCTCGAATAACGTAGTGCGCGCTCCTCGGCGTCGGGGATCTGGGGACGGGCGGCCTCCCCGCTCTTGGCGACACTTTGCGTCGCGTCGGTCGGATCGCCCCTCGATCCGGTCACCCCCTTCGGCCTCTTCTTGCCCGATTTCGCGCGCGTCACGACGTCACCCCAGTAGTGGATGCAGGCACGGAACCGGGAAGCGGGGCACGAGAGCCACGGATCTTGCGTGGCCCTCCGGTCTTGAGAAGCCGGGCGTGACCGAGCACCGCGCAGCCGATGGCGGCCGCGTGGTGGCCCGACGCGGTCGACCTGACGTCGAGCGAAGTGACTTTTCTGAGCGCCGAAACGAGTCCTGGATTGTGCACCATGCCGCCGACGAGCACGACCTCAGGCTCTATCCCGACATTACGCATGAGCGCGTGCGCACGCTGGCTCAATGACAGGAACACGCCCATGAGGATGTCTGCGAGTGGAGCCTCCTCGGCCACGTAGTTTATTATCTCCGTCTCTGCGAGGACGGCGCACACGCTCGATATCGTGCGGGGGTTCTCGGACACGAGAGCCTTCGGTCCCATTTCGGCAAGGGGGATCTGGAGGTACTTGGAGCATCGGTCCACGAAGCGACCGGCACCCGCCGCGCACTTCTCGTTCATCTTGAACCGGACGACGCGGCCCCTGTCGTTCACGGCTATTGCGCGCGACGATTGCGTCCCTATGTCAACGACGTGTCGCGTCCCCGCTGCGAGGAAGAAGGCTCCCCGCGCCGATGAGGTGATGTCGCTCACTTGGAGGTCCCGCTCCTGGAAGGCGTAACGGCCGAAGCCCGTCGTGCATACGTAGTCCAACTCGCCCGGCAACACGTTCGCATCCTGCATCACCAGGTCGCGGGCCGAGCGTCCTGCAAGCCCCAAGTCCCCCTTTGTCGGGACGATGCTCGTGGCCAAGACCTTGCGACCCTCCTCCACCAGGGCGGCCTTGGTGGTCCCTGCCCCGATATCAAGGCCGAGAGTTATCAACGGGGTCCCGCCTCCACTCTTTCGGTCGCGAAAAGCGCGGCGCCGACGGCCCCGACGTACTGCGACGTGGGGCTCACGTTTATGGGCAACTTCAAACGGTTCCCAAGCTCCCGCACCATCCCCTCGTTCCTCGAAACGCCACCCGTGAAAGTGACCTCAGGCTCGATGCCGGCACGCTGGAGCAGCGAGATGCTGCGGTTCGCTATTGAAGCGTGGACGCCCGCGATGATGTCCTCGGGCCTCTTGCCGCGGGAAAGGTACGACGTGACCTCCGATTCGGCGAAGACGGTGCACGTGCTCGTTATCCTCATCGGCGCCTTGGCGGTGAGCGAGAGAGCGCCTATGTCCGCCACGTCATAACCGAGTGCGTTTGCGCAGACGTCGAGGAAACGACCGGTTCCCGCGGCGCACTTGTCGTTCATGGAGAAGTCGACCACCTCTCCCCGTTCGTTGATCCGGATCGCCTTCGTGTCCTGGCCGCCGATGTCCAAGACGAGCCGCGTCTTGGGGAAGAGATGGTGCGCCCCCTTCGCATGACACGATATCTCCGTGACGACGAACTGGCCGAAGTGGACCTTGAAGCGCCCGTACCCCGTGCCCGCGACGATCTCCACGCGCTCGCGAGGTATGCCGGCATCCTGGAGCGCGAGTTCCAGGGATCGCTCAGCATCCTGCACTATGTTGACCCCGACCGGAGCGAGCGACTTCCCACGCACCTTCCCTCCCACCATCACTACGCTCTTCGCGGTGGTGGACCCGAGGTCCACGCCTGCCACCGTCGCCAAGTCAGACCACCCCCGCCGCGTGGGAAACGGCGCGTCGATGCTCGAGCGATTCGAAGAAGGCGTCCATCCTGTTCTTCACTTGGGCCGGCGCGAAGTACCGTGGATCCTGATGGTCCGACTCTATGTAGAGGGTCGGGACGCCAAGCTCGCGCGAGACGTAATCCCTGAGGTCCCCCTGCCCCGCCGTGAACGAGCGGCACGACTTTATCCCGTGGATGAGGACGGCGTCCGCCTCGTACTCCTTCACGTAGTCCGCGATTATCGCCCGTCTCAACGGCCACGACTGGTTGACATAGGCACCGAGGCTGTATTCGGCGATGGATTCGAGGGGTCGGGCGGGATCGTGCAGGAACCCCCGATCGAAAAGCCCCCCGACCTTCGGGTAAGTAGCGGCGACGCTGACGGCCCCCCACGACTTGAAGAAGTCCCAGAACGTCCGGTAGTGGGGATAGGGCGGGACGCCTTCGACCACGAGACGCACTTTCTCCGTCGGGACCGGATACTGCCGTTCCGCGATGCGCCGGTCGACGTCGCGGTTGACCGCCTCGTAGAAGTCGACCGCCTCCTGCGTCCCGCGGAGCACGTTGATCGGGAACATGTAGAAGACCGCCTCGAAGTATGCCTCGATCGGCGATGGGCGCTCGCGGCCGCGCTGCAGGAACCGGACCCAGCCCTCCTCGGCGGCGCGCGAGCGCGCGAGTATCCGGCGGAGTTCCTGCCGGTCCAAAGAGCGTCCGGTGATCTTCTCTAGTTTCGAGATGAACTCCTCCAGCTGTGCGACCATGTACGCCATGTCTTCCTTGAGCGGCGTCGGGCCACGCATGTATGGGACATCGAAGGTGACGAGCGGGACCCCGTATTTCTCGGCGAGTGCCTCCCACCACTTCACGTAGACGTAGCAACCCGAGAAACTGCAAACGAGGAGGTCGGGTGGGGGGATCTTCCCGAATACCGTCTCTCCCCCTGATTCCTGGAGGCCGAGATCGTTCTTCACGTATCCGCAGACGTCGAGACCATAGCCCATCGCCTCCGCTTTGAGGATATAGTCGAGCGACGTGTGCTTTATGGCACAGGTAAGCGCCACTATCTCCGGGAAAACGACCTCGTAACCAAAGGCGCGGACGATCTCCGCGAGGTTCCCCCCGACGAGCATGTAGGCGACGGGCTTCCTCTCGTTGCCCGGCTGGAGGCTCGAGTAGTAGCGGTCGACCATCTGCTTCTGAAGCTCGCGCGCGGAGCCGAGAAAGGCGCCGGAATCTGCGCCCCTTGTCATACTTGTTCTCCGCAGTTTCCGCAGAAGGTGAAATCCTCGGGAAGACCCGAGGCGCCACAGGAACCGCACTTCTTGACCGGTGGACCATGGGTGAATTCGGTGGAGTCGCCGGCCGCCATCCTCCGCCTGATCTCTGCGACGCCCGGCGGCCGCTTGTCCGAGAAAGCCGTCATGCCTTCGTACGGCTCATGGGTCGCAAAGTGCAGGGTCAGCCATTCACGGCCGTGGCCGACCGTGGAACTCCAGGCGAGCTCCTTCCAGAAATTGGTCTGCTCCTTGGTGTACCGAAGGCATTCGGGAAACATCTGGAGCAACCGGTCCGACATCTCGGCGACGGCGGCGTCGAGCGGCGCAAGATCCATCGAATAGCCATCCTCTCCGCGTTGCGCCTTGGCGACCGCTTCTGGCGCGGGGTCCTCGACGAGCGCGCCTGCGAACCGGACTGAGGGAACGACACGGGAGACCAGACCCCATTGCTCGGCCCTTCGGGCGGGGACCTTCTCGTTCAAGAGGAGCATCGAGCGGGCGCGACGGTCGCCGACCGCCAGGGGGAGCCACTGCGTGGCACCGCCGCAGGCGACGGAGCCGACACCGACGCCCACCTGGCCGAGGTAGGCGTGTTCGGCGGCTACGGAAAGGTCGCAGGCGAGATGGAGTTCGTTTCCCCCGCCGACGGCCATCCCGTTCAGTCGCGCGATCGTCGGTTTACCGCAGCGTAACAGCGATTCGACGGCTCGCCTGAAGAGCGCCATGTACTTCCAGTAGTCGCGCGGCCGGCGGACGTAGCGGTCGGCGTATTCCTTCACGTCGCCCCCTGTGCAGAACGCGCGCGTGCCTTGCCCCGTGAGCACGATGACCCCGACGGAATCATCGATCGAGGCCGCCTCGACGGCACGGGCGAGATCGTGGAGCGTGGAGGTCGTGTAGGAATTGTAGGCGGAGGGCCTGTTGAGGGTCACGCGGGCGACTCCCGCGTTCGTTTCATAAAGGACGGATTCCGATTCCAGTTCCTTCGAGATGGGCGGGGTCAGAGGATCGGGGTGGTCGTCCCGGAGACGGATCCTGTGAGATGTTTTCGAATCGTTCACAAGGGCGTACGGGGCGCGCTGACAATCGATGTTTCACCTGACCCGTCAGGGATGCATACCCGGCGAAGGCGGCATGGGGGCCGCGGCCAACGCCGAGAGGGCGTGGGATTGGTCCACGGCCGGGGCGTGGGAATGGTTCCCGATCGCCCCTTCCTTTTCCTCCTCAGAGGGCGAGTGTTCGGCCAGCCGATCCGTAGGATTCGCCGCCCCCGCGCTCACGGCCGCGACCACGACCGATACCGCGACGAGGAATGCGGCGATGCGCGGCTTCGATACGACGCGCCCTGAGGTCGATGGTGTGTGGAAGAGCCCGAGACCCCAGAGGTATGCGCCGCCGAAACCGAGGACATAACCGGAGTAGACGACCATTTGTAGTAGGGTCGGCGCCTCCGTGTATCCGGTGAGCGCGTGGAGGACGTGACCTATGGCGCTCTCGTCGGCCACGAGACCCGAAGTGTCCCAGATCGCCGGCGCGGCTGGAATGACGCCGAGGACCGTGAGCGCGGCGAGGGAATGCACGAGTAGCCCTCCGGCAACGAGTACGAGGAGTCCACCCGTGATGCCGAAGAACGCCCGGAGATTGACCTTCCGCGTTCTGGATAGGATGGAGGCGACGATGGCCGCGCTTGCGAGAAAGCCGACGGCGCCCGAGAGCAACAGGTCGGACGCTGGGTAGCGCGACCACAACACGGAGTAGAAGAGCACGACCTCTACGCCCTCGCGAAGGACCGACCAGAAGGCGAGCATCGCGATCGTCGCGAGGGCGCCGGCCGTGAGGGCCGCTTCGACCTTGGCGCGCATCGTGGACATGAGCTCCCGCGTATGGTCCCACATCCAGAACACCATGTAGGTCAGTATCACCACGGCGACGAAGGCCGCCAGCAGCTCGAAGATCTCGGCTCCTCCGGTTGCGTAGAAGCCTAGAAGCGCCGTCTGCGCGAGAACGCCGAGGACCAGAGCCGCGGCACACCCCGCCACGAAGCCCGTCCACACGTGTCTCGTCGCGTCGGATCTTCCCATCTTACGAACAAGGCCCAACAATATTCCTATGATGAGCAGCGCCTCGAGTCCTTCCCTCAACGCGATGAGAGCCGCTTCAGCCACGAATTCCATCGGATTTCACCCGGGATCGTCCGCACGCCCTTACGCCACATCTAATTTAGGCGAGCCGAAATTTCCCGATAGCGAAAACAGACGCCACGGGGATGAAGATTTCGGTGCACCTAAATCTGGTATTTGTCGCTTTCGCCGGACGTGTAGGGTCCACCGCTTTTAGGATCGCCGCCGCACCGGGAAGTCGAGATTCGCCCGACAATCCGACCGGCAGGGCCGCTGCATCGAGGTCTTGCGTGCCCCCGGAGCTACCGCGAGAGCGCACGAACCCGTCAGCGCGCGCGGGGCCAGGATGCCCGGAGTGGTGGTTCATGATGCAAAGGTCCTACTCGGGTGGCACCCGGGTGGCAGCCGCCGGTTCTCGTCTTCCTCCGGTGCCACTGTCGACCAAGGAAAACAGGTCCACGGCCGCGTCTATGGCCTGGGGCCGTCGTCCCGTCGTGAGAGTAGTTCTGCGCAGATAACTCCCCCGACGAGCAGTCCGCACGAGCCGTCGCATACCCTGTCGCCCTTGTAGCACATGATCGGATTCCAAGTTGTCATCTTCGGACCTCCGCGATCGCATCGGACCGGGGAACCTCCCGAACGGCCGCCGCGCGGCGCTTCAATTCCTCCCACTTCATGTCGACCGCCGCCTGGATGCTCGCGACCGCCTCGGGCGAAAGGTCCGAGAACCGGCCCTGTTCCCTAAGGTATTCGGGCACAGGGACCGGCTTTTGCGGTACCCTGGTGAGGCGCCACCTACCGTCCTCCACTTCGTAGAGGGGCCAGACGTTCGACTGCGTCGCGAGCCGGCCGACCTTCACCATGAGCGACGGGTCGTGCTTCCAGCCCGTGGGACAATCAGCAAGGATGTGGAGGTAACGCATGCCCCTGATGCGGGCCGCCTTCTGGGCCTTGGCGACGAAGTCCTCTGGGAAACTCGGGTTGAGCGTCGCCACGTACGGTATCCCGTGCGCGGCCATGATCGCCGGCATGTCTTTTTTCATCGTGGTCTTCTGGAGCTGCCCGACCGTCGTGTTCGTCCACGCACCCGGCGGCGTGGCGCCCGACCGTTGGATGCCGGTGTTCATGTACGCCTCGTTGTCGTAGCAGACGTATATGATGTCCTCGCCCCGTTCGGCGGCGCCAGAGAGCGCCTGGATACCGATGTCCGCAGTCCCTCCGTCGCCCGCGAAACCGACAACGTGCACGTCCTCACGCCCGCGCCTCCTGAGTGCTGCCTTCACCCCCGAAGCCATGGCGGCGGTCGCCTCGAAGGGCGAGAACACCGTGGGGACTCCGAGGCACGTCCCCGGCATGGACCCCGGTATCACGGCCCAGCAGCACGCGGGCACGACGAGCATCGCGTTCGGACCCAGGCCTTTCAAAAGCAGTCTCATCGACAGCGCTGCACCGCAACCCTGGCAGGCGACGTGCCCGGGCTCGACGAGTTCTGTCGGGGGCAGCGTCATCTTGTCCGTCAAGTCACCCCCTTCAATCCGACCCACTGCTCGTGATCGCCGCCTCCCTTCACCATACGGCGCACGATCGCCACGAGATCCTCGGGGCGTACGTCGCGCCCTCCAAGCCCGGCGATGAAGGATTCGACGCGGGGCGGGTCTCGCATGCCCATGATGGCCGCTTTGGACTCGGTGGCCAAGGGTCCGCCCGAGCCTGACGAGTAGGCGCGGTCCACGACCCCGATCAATGGGAAGCGCTCTGCGATCCGGCGTATCTCGTCGGTGGGGAACGGCCGGAACACGAACAGCCTGACAAGCCCCGCCTTGAGGCCAGACCGCCTCAACTCGTCCACCGCATCTCGGGCGGTGGCGGCGATCGACCCAGATGCGATGAGGACGACGTCGGCGCCGTCTGTCCTGTATTCCTCAAGGGGGCCGGGGAACCTGCGCCCGAACACGCGCTCGAACCGCTTTGCCGCCTCCGCCATCTTCGCGTGCGCGTCCTCCATCGCCCTCGCGATGTCGCGGCGGAACTCCATGTACGCGAGATCCGGTGGCGAAAACGACCCGAACAGTTGCATCTCTCCGGGTTCGAGTCGGCGCGGCGGATCGTACGCGGGCAAGTACGCATCCACGTCCGAGGCTTCCGGGACCTCCACGGGCATGTAGGTGTGCGACAGGAGGAACGCGTCTTCCATGACCATCGCGGGAAGCATGACCGACCGGTCCTCGGCCACTCGGTAGGCGAAGAGGGTCGCGTCGAGCGCCTCCTGGTTGGTCTCGGCGTACATCTGTATCCATCCCGTGTCTCTCTGGGCCATGGAATCGCTGTGGTCCGCCCAGATGTTCCACGGCGGGGCGACCGCGCGATTGACGTTGGCCATGACGACGGGCGTGCGTTGACCCGATGTCCAATGGAGGAGTTCGTGCATGAGGAGAAGCCCCTGGCTTGAAGTCGCCGTGAAAGTCCTAGCGCCCGCAAGGGATGCGGCCACACAGGCCGCCATGGCCGAATGCTCGCTCTCCACGGTGATGTAGTCGGCCTCGAGCTCCCCGGATCCGACGAGTTCCGCGAGCCGTTCTATGATGGTCGTCTGGGGGGTGATGGGGTAGGCGGCGATGACTTGGGCCCTTGCGAGCCTGACAGCCTCGGCGACCGCCTGGTTTCCCGAGAGTAGCTCCCGCACCATCAGGGGCCCTCCTCGTCGACCATCGCGATCGCATGCACGGGACATTCGACTGCGCAGACGCCGCAACCCTTGCACGAGGCAAGATCGATCGCGACCTTCTCACCGGACCGCAGGATCGCCGGCTCGGGGCAGAACTTCCAACAAATCAAGCAGCCTGTGCATTTCGCGAGGTCGAGTGCCGGACGGCGTGCCCGCCAGGATCTCGCGCCGGGGCCCGCACGGGTGGAGACCCATGCCTCTGGTCCCCATAACCGGCGTCCTGCGAGCTCCGTGGTCAAGCGACCACCAACGATTCGTAGGCTTCGTGGGCCGCGGCCACGTTCTCCTCGATCCTCGCAGGGGCCTTGTACCTGATCGAACGTTCGAGGGATTCGATGCTTACGATCCCGGTCGCCTTGGCGAGCGCCCCGAGGATGGCCGTGTTCACTATCGGGTTGGACGGGGAGCCCAAGCCATGACCGACGGCGATCGACGACGCGTCGACGGCGTGGACGCGCAGGGCGTCAGAAGAGATCATGGCGGCCGGGGGCGGCCGGCGGGAGTTCAAGAGGATGACTCCGCCGTCCCGGACCCCGTCGAGGAGCCTGCGACCGAGGCCGCCGACAAGCGATGGGTCCATGACCACAACAGCGTCGGGCCGGTCCACCGCGCACGCGAGCCTGACGGCGCCCTCGCCGATACGCGTGTGCGCCAGGACGGGAGCGCCGCGACGTTCGACGCCGAAGAACGGGAAGGCCTGCACACCGCGGCCCTCAAGGAAGGCTGCTTGTGCGAGAAGGATGGAGGCGACGACGGTGCCTTGCCCGCCGCGGCCGTGGAACCTGACCTCGAAAAGCCCGCGACCGCCGGGAAGCGCGGCGACCGTGGATGCCGCCATCTCATTGCACCCGGCCGGATCCCTGGAACGGTCCGTAGCGTGGAAGGGGGGCGCGTAACGATCTGTGGGCGACGGGCTGCGTGACCCGCCCCCACTCGCGGGGCGATCCCCTCGCGTCTCCATCGCGCTCCGATGGGCAGGCACATGGTGTGGTTCGGCGCTTATCGAGCATGGCGATGCACTTCGGGAGATCACTCGAACAGGTCATGGACCCCACACGGGCATTTCCCGGTGGCCTTGGAGTTCACGACGCGTAAGAACGGGTTGCCCGTTGTATCGACGCGGTCGAGGCGGACGCGTCCGAGTTTCACGATGCTCTCCTTGTCTATGCGGACCTCGATGCCGCCCGAGTGGAGAACATGCTCACCGGGAATCGCCTCGCGCGCAAGGCTCAGTGCATAGTGGTGACCCCGCCCGCCCATGCAGCCCGATCCCACAACGACAAGCCGGAGCCGGGGCGAAGCGGTCTGTCCACGATCAGCGGATACCTTATGGATGAGTTCCATGGCGCCGGCGGTGATCTCGACGGTGGGCTCCATGGAGATAAATCCCTTTGCGTGGGCATCTCCTTTGGGCCGGACTGGTAAGGGGCCTTTGGACTACGCGGACGGCCTGCGTCCTTGGAGGACGGACGGGGCCATATCGGTCACGTCCCCTCCAAGTACTTCGCGACGACCTTCTTCTCGATCAACATCAGCGTCTCGGAGAGGCTCGACTTGGAGACGCCGAGCCTGTCGGCCATGTCGGAGAGACTGACCTTACGGGGGAACTCGTAATAACCGGCGTTGACCGCAGAGCCCAGGATCTCACGCTGGCGCGACGTCAGGCCACCGTTGTCCCGCCGGCGTCCGGCGTAGAGGACCTTCACCCCGTTTCCCAACTGCCGGAGCGCGCCCAAGAAAGTCTGTGCCCGTTCCCTCGTGGAGATAAGGAGCCACCTGTCGCGTCCATCCTTCACCTCGAATGGGAACCGGGGCAGGGCGCCGCTCTCGCGGACGGCCTTCGGGAACGCGCACTCCCGGACGATCAACCTGACGACGGCACCCTCTTGGGAACGCTCGACTATCTCTGGCTCCAGGGTAGCGTCACCAAGGACCCGATGAAGCGCCGCCTCCCACCCGGGTCCGGTCAGGCTCACGACCTCCATGAAAGAGCCGTCACCGCGCGGGAAGCAGGACGCGATCCTGACCTTCGTGTCGGGGTGGGACGCGTGAACGTCGCGGCACCATGCGCCCCGGGGAGTCTCCATCTCAAGAACCATGACGAACGAGTTTTCGCCTGACATGTGAGGGTCTGCCATGAAGTATACTACGCGCCCCCGTATAAGCGATAGACGTGATTGTCGGATGCGAGAAGCAGCCGGTGCGCGCACCGACCGGGCCCGGATCCCCGGACAAGAAGTGACGGCACGTGGCCGCACGCTGTCTGGAGATGCGCTGAGCTCGCTCTTCTCGTGAGTGAGAATCAGGCGACGGAACCGTCGGACCCATATATACGTTGCGTGAAAGTCGGGTCATAGGAGTCACCGATGGCCGGGGGCGGAGATGCGGACATCACCCCTTCGACGACCGTGGTCGGCTTCGCGGTTGGATCATGACGAAACGCGCCATTGAGACCGCCGAGATCGGCGAGCAAGAGATGAACGCTCTCGCCGCCAGGATGCTTGGACACTACCTTTCCGGGAGTTTCCTGCCCGCCTACATGCCCGAAGAGCCTCGGGGGCTCGCCGCGATGGCGGGGGCAAACCGCGTGACCCCGGATCTCCTTTGGATCCTCTCAAAGGTCTACGGCGTCAACAAGTGGGATTACGAAAAGTTCAAGGAACATATCGCGGAGGGCGCCCTGCCTGCCTGGAAAGGAGAATCGACCGTGAAGGAAGAGCCCGACACCCTGACCATCCAGAGCGCCCGGTGCCCGCTCCTTCTCGAGGTGGAGGCCGATCCCCGTGTCTGCGCGATGTGTCAGATCGTGCACGAGTCCATCGTAAAGGACATGGCAAGACGCCAGATTGTGGATGTACGGTTTACGAAGATCCATCGTGATGGGGAGTCCTGCGAGCTCGTAATCAGGAGAACGACGGGGAACGTGTAGACGGCACGCCGCAAGGTACCCCGGCGGCGCCGAGGCGGTCGACGCGTGGGTCTTGCCGCTCGTCGAGACGTAAATACCCACCTTCGAGCATTTGCCTTACGAGGTCGCGACGCGAGGGGTCCGGGACCGGGAGACCCTTTGCCTGACTTGGCGATTCCGGCCACTCCTTGGAGATTCTCATGCCCGGTAATCACAACTGAGAAGCGTCAACGTTGATAAGTCATGGCCGAGGGAGTTTCGGACGGTGATACCACGTCAGACCCCAAGGGCCCGATCATCCAATCCTCTAGGCAGATTTCCGCATCGACAATGATTCTGGTCCTCATTTCCGCCATCGCCGGCGGCGCGATCACTTACGCGATCACGGACACCGACTTCGCCCCGCCCTTCGGCGGCGCGTCCGCCCAAGGGGCCGCCAAGATCCGTTCCTACTCCCTCGACATGGTCGCCACCGACATCGAGGTCGGCGAAGGCACGGTCTGGCACGCTTGGACGTTCAACGGCAGCGTCCCCGGTCCCATGCTAGAGGTGATGGTCGGTGAAACGCTCCGAGTGACGGTCCACAACAAGCACACTCTTACCCATAGCTTCCACACCCACGTCTCTCCCTACCCCCTCGAGATGGACGGGAGCCAGATCAATACGATCACGGGCGTGGGCGCCGGCGCGATGATCCCTCCGGGCGGCGAATACACTTACGAATACCGACCCACGCTGCCAGGGCTCTACTACTACCACTGCCACAGCGCCGACGGCGACATGATGATCAGCCAACACATAGCGCAGGGCCTGTACGGCGCGATAATCGTGAAGTCTCCCGATGAGCCGCAGGTACGTGACGAAGTCGTGTTCATGGCGGAGATCGGCAGCAAGGTGGACGGGGACAACAGGCCCTTCTTCATCATGAATGGGAAGGGGATTCCCGGCGGGGAGCACACGTTGGAGAAGATCTTCGCAGAGAAGGGGATCGACGGAGTGGTCGCACAATTCGGCAAGACCGTCCCCGCCTTCAACGGCAAGATAGGCGAGACCGTCAGGTTCAACGTGGTGAACATCGGGGACCAGATCCACAGCTTCCACCTCCACGGCATGAACATGGTCCGCGACGACGACCCCCAAAAGATCGTGACGGCCAACGTGCTACAGCTCGTGCCCGGCGGCGCGGGACGGTTCCTCGTGACGCCCACGGAACCGGGAGTGTGGCTATTCCACTGCCACGTCGTGAGCCACGCCGACATGGGGATGATCGGCGTCTTCGTGGTGGGTTGAGGCTTCGGCGGATGTCGAGGACCCGCCGGGAGCGAGGCGAATCGGTATGAAGCCGATTCTCTTCCATGAGAATCACGTCCGTGAAACAGCGTTCCTTTATAAGGTGAGGTTGACGGCGAGCTTGTACATGTGAGTGCGGGACCGGGTTCCGCGAAGGAATCGCACGACATAGTCGTGGTGTCATGGACAAAGACGCGCGCACGATACTGGCTTGGACGTTCGCCGGCCTCACGATGCTTCTTCTCTTCGCTGCCTTGACAGGTTCCCTGGCCGCTCCCGTGGGTTCGGGGCTCTTCGGGCAGTTCGCATGGGTCTATGCGGGCGTCGGCGTAGCCGTGTACCTGCTCCTGGTGATCATCCATCCGGGCCAAGGCAAGACCGGGGTGGGACCTTGAGAGGGCGGACCATCGTGATCCTCGTCTCTCTGGCGTTCGTCCCATTTGCGGGGTGCGTCACGGTCGAGCCGACGCGTGCGGCTGATCTTCGCGTCACGGCCGCGTGGCAACCTTGGGGAGACGACCCGATTCCTCACCTCATACTGAACGTCCATAACCGGGGGAACGCTCCTGCCCAAGTCGGACCAGGCGGGTCCGAGGTACGGATCTCCGGACCAGGCGCCATCGGCGAGATCGCATGGCCCATGATGTGGGGCGACAGCGGATTCGCGCGACCGATAGAGCCGCAAAGTTCGATCAGCATCCCCCTGCATCCACGGATGGGCATGGATGGCCGGTTGGGCTTCGCCATCGACCACATGTGGGGAACCGCCGTGCCGCCACCCCCCGGAAAGTACGCCGTTTGCATCGCGGATTCCTGCGCCGACGCGACGTTGGTGGACGTATGAGCGTCAAGAAGACGCGGACGAACGGCATCACGGGCACGGTGGTCGCGATTACGGCAGGTTTCATCCTCCTCGCGACGGCGATTGCGTTGGGGACCTTCTCGGCGGGCGGTTGGGGCACCGTCATGGGACTCATGTGGTTCTGGTTCGCGATCCCGCTCCTCGTGGTTCTCCTCCTCGTCGCCTTCTTCGTCGACAAGGTCGAGCAGATGAGCAGGCGTCGCAGTGACGAGCGCCCGGGCGCAAGCCTGCCTTCGACGAAGGATCACGACGACGCACGGGTCCAGGAAGTGCCACGTTGACCGATGTGGAGACGGGCGAGACGGAGACGGGCGCGGCGGAGACCATGCGTCGCAACCGCGTCGCGGCACAGATACTCCAGGAATACCTCGATGGCCGCTTTCTCCCACCGTTCGTCGCCGGAGAACCACGGCATTTGGGCGCGGCGTTGGGCGCGACGGCCATCGGGGAGGAGATCCTCGGCATGCTCGCCGCCGTGTATGGTGTCACCCAGTGGGATTTCGACTCCTTCAAACGCCACGTGCTTGAGGGAGCTCTCCCGGCCTGGAAGAGGGACACCGTCCTCACGGACAGCGGAACCGTCGTAAAGGTCCGAAGCACGATCTGTCCGCTCGAGCCCGAGGCGCGTCTTGATCCCAGGATCTGCGACATGTGCAAGCTGACGCAAGAGATCCTGATCAAAGGCGCGGCAGGGCCTGAGATCCTTGACGCCACCTTCACGCACACCGTCGCGAAAGGCGACCCAAGCTGCGATCTAGTGATCCGACGGAGGAGCGCCGATGCCGCGCGTCGATCGTGATGAATCGGCCGAAGTGGGAGCGGCGATCGAAGGATTGACACGCATGCGCGACCAGGCTCCCGCCGGGCGAAAGGCGGCGCCACTCGCGCTCCGGAAGATTCTGTTGGCGATCGACGAATTCGAGGGGTCGCAGAAGGCGATAGCCTGGACCCCAGCTCTTGCCGGCGCGTTCGGTTCGAAGGTCCTTGTCGCGCACGTGCTCCCGTCGGCCGTGCCCTCGGCCCCCATCGATTTCGGTTACGGTCTTGGCGAGTCGGCGTCGCTGCTCCAAGAACTGTCAAAGCGAGGGCAAGGCACTGTGGATAACGCGCTTGGAGTCCTTTCAAGACACGGGGTCACGGGCACTCCACTCTTTTCGTCAGGGCACCCGGTCGCAGAAATCGTCCGGCTCGCCAAGAATGAACGTGTCGACCTCGTCGTCGTCGGATCCCACGGACGAGGCGCTGTGGGCCGCCTCCTTCTTGGAAGCGTCGCTGACGGGGTGAAGAACCATGTGCGGGCAAGCGTCCTCATCGCGAAGGGCTATCCGCCGCCCGAACGCATCCTCGTGGCGACCGACGGCTCGCGGGCAAGCAAGAGGGCCGCGGCCCTTGGGATGCGGCTTCGACGCGCGTTTGACGCTTCAATGACGGTTCTTCACGTGGCCGACATGCTCCTTTACGGGCCGCCCGAAACCGGACGAAAGGCCTTCGAAGCGGCCTTCGAGGGCCTGGACCCGGTCTGGAACGAGAGGAAGATGACATTCGACATCGAATCCGGGCACGCGGCCGAACGCATCATCGAACGCGCAAGACTCGAAGAATCGGATCTTGTGATCCTTGGCTCCCGGGGCCTGTCGCCGTTGAAGACCCTCGTCGCAGGAAGCGTGAGCGATCGCGTCTCCCACGAGTCCAACACGTCAATCCTCATCGTCAAGGAGGCATCCCGTTGAGATCCGACCTCAATGATATCCGGCTACTGAAACTGGCAGAACTCTATGAGACCGCGTTCGAACAGTTCATCATCGAACTGGCGGCACGGTTCGTCGACGACGAAATGATCAGGTCCAAGCTTTCTGCCCTGAGCGCCCCCGATGATCGTCATAGGGAGAGGATCGTCAAGGAGATGGAACGTCTCAACGCGCGGATAGACCCGGCCGACCGCGTCGACGTGATGAGGGCCGCGCTCCTCGACATCCGCGATGTGGAGACGGCGGCCCGCGATTTCTACATCCGACAGGCCGACAACGTCCGCGACGTTCGCGTCGCCCGCCTGTTCCATGACCTGGCACGGGAAGAGGAAAGGCATCGGAGGATCGCAGATGAGGCCATCGCGATGGCGGATCAAAGAGCCGGCCGCGTCCTTTCAGGCGAGACGCTATCCGAGGAGCTAAGGATCATGACGGACCCGCACGATTGGGCAAAAAGCGGCGGCCACGGCGAGCGGCATAGGCGAGAAAAAAGGGAAAGAGGCGCGGCATGAACGGCGTCCCCGTTGCCCGCGACCCCGTCTGCGGCATGCTCTTGCCGGCCTCCGAGTCCACGCTGGCGAGCCACATTGAGGCCAAGACCTATTATTTCTGTTCAGAATCCTGCCGCACGCGCTTTGGCGCTCGCCCCGCGGCCTACCTCGAGGCGACAGCATGACGACAGACGTTCACGGGCGGACTCCCCGGGCGATCGTCCGCGTCCGGGATTACAAAACCACGCGGCTTGACGGCGGCACGCTCATCGTAAGCATCCCGCACGTTGGGGACGCAGGGGTTCTCCTCACGGATTTTCTTCTCGAACAGCACGCCATGGACCAGGTCGCCGGCGTCGACTCCGACGCGTTCCCTCCGATCGCCTCGTTGCGGGGCGGAAAGCCGCGTTGCCCCATGAGGATCCACGCCGACCCCCGCGCGCGCGTCGCGGTGCTCCGATCCGATTTTGAGCCACCGTTCCTCCTCTGGCGGTCCATCGGGCGCGGCATCCTTGACTGGGCGGCCTCGAAGAAGATCCAAAGGATCGTCGTGGTGGACGGGATGACCGCGCAGTCGACCCCTAACATGGGCCCACCCCGCGTCCTGTTCGTCGCCACGTCGAAGGAGACCCGTTCGGCGGCCCTTGATGCCGACCTTGCTGAGTTCGACACGGGCGTCGTCGGAGGCATCGGCGCGGTCCTTCTTCTCGAGGCACGGTTCCAGGGCGTCGATGTCGTGGCCCTTTATTCGGAGGTGCGCGAACCCCTTGACGACGCGCGCGGCGTCGTGTCGCTTGCAAACGCCTTGCCGCATTTCGTCCCTGGCTTGCACCTTGACATGGCGAGGTTGACCGGTGATATCCGCCGGGTCGAAGCGGCCGTCGGCGCCATCCGCGCCCAAGCAACGGGCATCCTCCAGGATCTGTCCCAAAAGGAAAGCGAATCGCCGATGTACGGGTGAGCGCGGCATGGAGGACGCCGTGGAAGGTCTTGAGAGCCCATCACCCTGTCCCGTGTCGTTTGGATCGGATTCCCGCTTCCTCACCGTAAGGGCCGTGCAGGCGAGTGATGCGCCTGGCAGGGCCCGGCGCGTTCAGACTCGTATTCTCAGCTTCGATATTCGCGGTGGTCCTTATCGTCACTCGACGCCCGACTCCTTATGGAGTGAATCGTTGATGACAGAGAGAGCCAACATGATCCGCTGGAGTTTCGCGCTGTCGGTGGTCGGCGGCGCCCTCATCCTCGCCGGAGGATTCGCCATGGCGACGATGTCCTACGTCGCCCCCATGGCCGGATTCGGGGTCGGCGGAATGATGGGCATGATGGGATACTACGGTGGGGCAGCCGCTGCCGAGCGGATGGCGCTATGGGTGATGGGCTGGAGTCTTGCCACTGGCATGGCCGTGGTCTATGCAGGAATGCAGACCACGAGGCAACCAGAGGCCGCTTCGTTCTGGGGCGTCCTAATCATCGCCATGGGCGCTTTGAGCTTCCTCGGAATGGGCGGTTTCATGCTCGGCGGCGTCGCAAGCATTGCTGGCGGAGCGCTTGCGGTGGCCGCCTCGAGTGGGGACCCTCGCGCCGGCCGATCTCATTGATGGTGATCGGCGGAGCGCATGAGCCATGCCGATTCTCAGTCTTGATTATCAACTTGGTCAGTCGGTAACTGTTTATATGCCATGACGCTGGCCCTATTGGTCGGTGGACTACAGAATGAACACCAGATTGCGTTTCAACGGATCCGTTTGGAGCATCTCAGTAGTATTGCTTGCCGTGTCAGTGAGCGGCTGTATCGGTCAGCAGCCGACCGACGGGGACTCCGGTAAGTCCGGGGGCGGCGGGACCGCCCATGTCGAGATGATAGATCTCAAGTTCACCCCCGAGAACCTGACTGTGGCCCCAGGGACCATGGTCGTTTTTACGAACCACGATGCAGTGCAACACACCGTGACGCCGACCGACCGGGCGCTCTGGGGCAGCGATGGCAGCGGCGACGACGTCGGAAAATGGCTCACCACCGGCCAGTCGTGGTCCTTCACTTTCACGAAGACGGGTACTTTCCAGTATTTCTGCATCCCGCACGCCGGCAAGAACTCCACCGGCGTGTGGCGGGGAATGGTCGGTAGCATCATCGTTTCGCATTCGGCCTCGGCAAGCACGGGGTCTTCCAGCTCGTCAGGCAAGGCCGTTCCTGCCACCACGGTCGTACCGTCGCCGATCGCGCCGGCGCGCGCCCGTGCCGGCGCGGACGGGGTGGTGCATCTTGCTTTGGAGACGCGAGAGGTCGACGGCAAACTCGCGGACGGCGTGGGTTACACGTTCTGGACCTTCAACGGGACCGTCCCGGGTCCGATGCTCAGGATCGGCGTCAACGACACCGTCGAGCTCACACTCAAGAATTCGGCGGATAGCACGATGCCACACAGCATCGATCTCCACGCGGTGACCGGGCCGGGAGGAGGCGCGGCGGTCACCCAATTGAGTCCGGGCGCATCGGCCTCATTCACTTTCAAAGCCTTGAACCCGGGACTCTACGTCTACCACTGCGCCTCGGCGCATATTCCGAGCCACGTGGCGAACGGGATGTACGGGTTGATCCTAGTCGAGCCTGACGGGGGCCTTCCACCCGTGGATAGAGAATTCTACGTCGTCCAGGGCGAGTTCTACACCGATGGCGCGCTTGGCGCCAAGGGCTTCCAGGGTTTTTCACTGTCAAAGCTCCTTGACGAAGAGCCGGAATACTTCCTGATGAACGGGATGGTGGGGGCCCTCACCGGGTCGGGCGCCCTCAAAGCGAATGTGAACGAAACGGTCCGTATCTATTTCGGAGTGGGGGGCTTCGTCCCATCAAGCTTCCACGTGATCGGCGAGATATTCGATCGGATCTATCCGGAAGGCGGCACACCCCCGGTCGCGAACGTGCAAACGACCCTGGTCCCGGCCGGTGGAGCGACGATCGTGGAGTTCAAAGTCGAGGTCCCGGGCACTTACCTACTCGTCGACCATTGGCTGACGCATGCGATCGACCGGGGTGCTGCGGGCCACCTCGTGGTGACGGGAGATGAGGACCGGGAAGTCTTCTCCGGGACGTCGACGGGCGCCGGCTCGGGGCACTAGGGCGCTTTCCCTGCTCCGCTGCCTTCCCAGGCCCGCCTGATGTCGTCGTGCATGTCGCGAAGGCGATGCGCGAGTGAGTGGAGGTCATCGCGGGCCATCGCCAACCGGCGATCCGGCAGATGGGACGCGATGACGTCGAGGCGGCGTTCCGCGCGCGCGATTTCGGCGCGCGCCTCGTCCATCAGGAAATGCGCGGCTTCCGCGTCCTGGCCGATGCCGCACCAGATCGCCCCCTCGTCGAAATGTTCACAATTGGAACAGCTCGGTGGTCGGGAAATCCCGATCCGGCCGCGCGACTCGGTCGTACGAGGCATAGATCTTGGTTAGAGCGACGGTCATCATTAACATGACTCCTAACGTTCATCTACGGGCGTCACGGCGGGGAGGCGACGGTAGAGGAGAGGGTTTCCAGTCACGCGAGCGCCCGGCCGACGCCTCTTCCCGGCGGGGTGGGGGCGCGTTGGCCTGGCATGGGGCCGCTAAGACGTCCGTCCTCCATGTTGTAGATCACGTCCGCGTACTCACGGATCCGCTGGTCGTGAGTTGCGATGACGACGGCGCAACCACGCATCCTCGCGAAGTGTCGGAGGAGAGCCATGGTTTCGGCACCGGAGTCCGCGTCGAGGTCGCCGGTCGGCTCGTCGGCGAGGATGACCGGCGGGTCGTTCACGAGTGCCCGTGCGATCGCGACGCGCTGTTTTTCCGCTGGGCTCATGGCGTTCGGGAGGAAGTGAAGGCGTGCTCCGAGCCCGACTTCAGTCAAGATCGCCTTCGCCCGCTGCCTTGCATCGGAGCCATCGAGTCCACGGATCTGGGCCGCAATCTCAACGTTCTCGACCGCCGTCATGGAGGGGAGGAGCTTGAAGTCCTGGAACACGAACCCGATGCGTCTTCGTCTTATGGCGGACCGCTTCGTCTCCGGAAGTTCTGCCACCTCCCGCCCCGTGAGGTACACTTCACCGGCATCGGCGTAGAGCAGAAGGCCCATTATCGAGAGCAGTGTGGTCTTGCCGGAGCCAGATGGACCCAGTATCATGGCCACCTCGCCGCGATGGATCTCGAGGGAGGCCCCCTTGACAGCGAGAAGGCGTTCAGCGTGCGTGCCGAAGGTCTTCCAGACGCCCTCTAGGCGCAACACCACATTGTGGTCCACTTCACCACCCACCTCTGAAGACGCGCGCCGGGTCAAGCTTCTCGATGCGCTTGATCGGGAGGTAGGCTGCGAGCGCCGCTGTCGCGACTAAGGCCACGAACGCGCCCGCCACCTCCGACCAATCTGTAGCGATGCCTATCCGTGGCACGGCCCCCTCAAGGGCGGCCGCCGCCATGAGGTAGACGGGGACGCCAACGACGAATCCCATGAGAGCGGTTGCGGCCGATTGCGTCACGACGGTGGATCCAAGCATGCGCGGCGACGCACCGAGCGCCTTCAAGACCGCGTACTCGGGGAGGTGTTCCATGACGCCGCTCCAAGTAGAAACGAAGATCACTGCGAGCCCGATGAGGAAACCGACGACTCCGACCACGAGGAGGATGGGCACGAACAACTCCCTCACGGTCCGCCCGTTGGCCGCCGCGAAATCGTCCGAGGCGATTGCCGTCGTGCCCGGCGCGGTCTTCTCTATCTCGCGCGCGACGTCGTCCGGCGCCGCTTCACCATTTGTTCTTACCAGGACGTAGTTCGCCGACCCTGCCATCTTGAAAGCGTCCCTCGCGGTGGCGAAATCGATGAATGCGTAAGACCACACCGATGCGGCCCGGATCTCCGTTATGCCGACGACCGTGAAGTCGCGGTCGGCGAGGCGGATGATCGAACCGAGTGAAATGCCGCTCTCTTGCGCGAGGGTGGTCGCTATTATGATGTCGTTGTCGGATACCGCGGCGCTGCCCTGGACGACCGCCCGTGGTCCCCCCACGCCGGTCGAGACGTCAAACCCGATCACGTACAGGTCGCGTTCGACTCCCGCGATATGCGCGTGGAATGTCCGGGCGACGAGCGGCGACGCAGAGCCCACGCCGCCGACCTTCTCGATCTCGCCCGGAACGGAATCCGGAAGCAATGACACGGAGTGGAACATGTCTATGGAACCGCGTTGGGCGACCCATACATCCGCTCCCGCCTGGTCGATGTATGCTGTACTTGCCCGTTCGAAGCCGTGGTACATCCCGACGAGAAGAAGCACAAGCGTCACCGAGATGGCCACGCCGACCACGCTGGCCGCCACTCGGCCACGCTCAACCATCAGGTTCCGAAGCGCGAGCGAGACCATTGGGCACGCCCGATATTAATACTGGGTCGCCCCGGGATATCCACTGGCCGCCGATTCTCACGCGAGAAAACGCCCGGTTGAAGGGCCCGCCTGACGAGGGCTGTTTCGAGTCCGTTACCCCGGACCAGCCTGGCCTAGAGGGGTCGAAGGAGGCGCGTCAGGTCCCTTCCTTCCACCCGGCGAGGTACTTCTTCTGGTCCTCGCTCAAGGAGTCGATCTCGATCCCCATGGAGGCGAGCTTCAACGCCGCCACGTTAGCATCGATCGTCGCCGGGACCGGATAGACCGTGTTCTCGAGCTTCGGCTCCTCCGTGACGAGCCATTCCACGGTGAGCGCCTGGTTTGCGAAGCTCATGTCCATGACCTCCGGCGGGTGGCCTTCGGCGGCTGCGAGGTTGATGAGCCTTCCCTGGCCCAAGACGTAGATCTTGCGGCCGTCCTTGAGGTCGTACTCCTCCACGTTCGCCCTCGCCTCGGTGACGGTCTTGGCCTTCTTGCGCAGGTATTCGAGGTCGACTTCGATGTCGAAGTGGCCGCTGTTGGCGAGTATCGCGCCGTCTTTGAGGTTGTCGATCGCCTTCTTCCCGACGGCGGACTTTCCACCGGTCACGGTCACGAAGAAGTCGCCAACTGAGGCGGCCTTCGCCATTGACATCACTTGGAAACCGTCCATCGCGGCTTCAAGGGCCTTCACGTGGTCCACTTCTGTTATGACGACGTGGGCGCCCATTCCGCGCGCGCGCTGCGCTAGACCCCGGCCGCACCAGCCGTAGCCGGCGATGACGAATGTCTTTCCCGCAAGAAGAAGCGAAGTCGCACGCAGGATGCCATCGATCGTCGATTGGCCCGTCCCGTACCTGTTGTCGAAGAAGTGCTTCGTCTTCGCGTCGTTGATGGCGACTATCGGGTACTGGAGCGCCTTGTCCTCCGCCATCGCCTTGAAGCGCGTGACACCGGTGGTCGTCTCCTCGGTGCCGGCGCGCACGGCCGAGAGAAGGTTCTTCTTCGCCGTGTGGAGACGAGTGACGAGGTCGCCGCCGTCGTCCATCGTGTAGTGGGGTTTCGTCGCGAGCACGTCGTCGACGCAGGAATAGTAGTCCTTGTCGTTGACGCCATGCCAAGCGAAGACGGAGACGCCTTCCGCGGAGAGCGCCGCGGCGACATCGTCTTGCGTGGAGAGAGGGTTGCTGCCGCACATCGCGACCTCCGCGCCGCCCGCCATGAGCGTCCGAGCGAGCACCGCCGTCTCCTTCGTGACGTGGAGGCAGGCGCCGAGGCGGATGCCCTTCAAGGGCTTCTCGCGGGCAAACCGGCGCTTGATCGACGAGAGGACCGGCATGTGCGCCTCGGCCCAGTCGATGCGGCGCTTTCCCTCGTCCTTCATCGCGATGTCCTTGATTCGTGATTTGGCCACGGAAATCAATGCGTGCGACGTGCGGATTTGTATATAAGTGTTAGTGGGAAGGAAGGGGCTACCGGTGGGCGCTTCCTTCATGCAGGTGGGAAACGCAGACGGAACCAACGCGCCATGACCTGGCGCGCCCGACCCTTTCCTTGGAGCACGAAAGATTCTTGCGGCCCTTGGTGGTTGCCGTTTCCATGAGGGAGAGTGGCTTGGTAAGGTTACTGGCAGTGTTTGTCGCGTCGATCGCCTTGGTCCCGGGGAATGTTGCTGCGGCGCCGCAGGATGATTTCGGGACAGGAAACGATGCCCCGAACGACCCTGGGTCGGCCGTTGATGTGGGCCCAAGCGGGAACGGTATTCTCGCGCCCGAGGATTCTGATTTCCAGGATTGGTACCGCGTGACAGTCCCGGCCGGGAAGGGAATCCACGTGTCACTCTCGTCACCTACGGGGGGCCTCCAACTTGAGATCCGCTCGGACGACCAATCGTTTGTGACGAACGCATGCTGCAACAATGGGCCCAGCACTTGGAGCGAACTCTACGCCTACACCTCGGGGACCGCGTATCGGATCGGCGTGTCCGCCTGCTGTTCGGGCGGGCCCTACGCGTTGACGACCGAAGCGGTCGATCTTTTCGACCTCTCCATCGCCGCGGTGCGTGTGGTGAACCGGCCGATCATGACCGACGCTGTGGACGCACCCGTCTCCACCCAAAGGACGATCGAGATCGACGTCGGGAACAACGGTCCCGGGGGCGCCTTCCAAAGTGGCGTGAACGTCCGGGCCGAACACGAATTCTCTGGCGGACGCGACGTGGGGAACGCAGGCATTCCATTCATCGCCCCAGGCGGCCAAACGACCGTTAGCATCCCGTGGGACGCGACTGGCCAGGTAGGCGACGTGGCGCTACAGATCGACGTGGGCGGCCCCCTCGATTCGAATTGGCAGAACAACCATGCGACCGTGACGTGGTACGCACTCGTCGGAAACGTCGGCGGCGGCGCGGACCTTGCGTCCCACCGGGTCGGCGATTGCAATGAAGCGCAGTGCACGACCGTGGCGACGGGCTACCACAATTGGGGCAAGGGTCTCTGGTTCGACAGGAACGCGAATGACGGTTCGCAGATGGACCACGTCCACGTCGGCACCCACCCGGGCACGACCCACGTGGAGTACAAGCACCGTGACCCTTCGTGGAACGTCGGGGTGGACGTTTGGTCGATGAGCCCTGCGCAGGTGTCTATCTGCCCGGCAGACGGGAGTCCCTGCGTCGTCTAGCCGTGCCCAAGGTCTGATCGGGCGCCCCCTCCGCTGATTTGGGAAGCACCACTCGCGTCAGACGGTCGCGTCTTCCAATTCAAGCGTGTACCGGACCCACCAGATCATAGTGATGGTGCCGCGTGTCCCTGCGACGGCAGGACTGTTCCCGAAGATCTTGCAAGCCTCCATGCTCTCGGTCAACGGGAGGATCGCGACCTCGACCCTCGTCGTGGCGGACGGGACCTGGAGGGGTCCGATGCTTGTGCACACGTCGCCTTCATAGAGGATCGAGCCTGACGCGTCCGTGACCCAATAATGCGCTCCGAATGGTTCTCGTGATTCGTCCTTGATGCTGATGCTGATGCGTGGGATGTTCTCGTTCAATATGTCGACGACGCGCGGCGTGTTGGCCTCCCACGCGGCGGCGATGGCCGCCGGGTCGGGCTTGTCGAAGCAGCCGCCGGCGAGGCGAACGCCCGGTTGAAGCGGGGCGACCTCGCATGGACGAGCGAAACCGCCCGTGTTCCCGATGAATTGCGTGATCTCGCCGGTGGCGTTCTGCCGTTCGGCGAAGGTGTGCGTCCCATGGGCTATCGCCGGGAGCGCGACCATGATCAAGGTGACGACGAGCGCAAAACAAACATCGGCACCGTTGGTCTTTACACTCATACGCTCTCCCCGCGCCCGCATTGGTGGGTGGGGCCATGAAGCTTCTCACCGGTTCATATTCAACCGACGATACAAATCCACCCGGAAGACCGGATACGCAAACTGGCGCCTTAGCGGCGGTTAGGAGGCGCGTCTCCAGGCCGGCCTCTACTCAAGCCCCCATGCATCATTCCACGCGCACGTAGGCCTCGACAGGCACCTTCACTAGGAGGCCGCCTTTCACGAGCGGAGCGATCTTTGGCAGTACGGCGTCGATCTTCGCCTTGCTGTCCACGGCCTCGATGACCATCGGCAGGTCCTCGGACAGTCTAAGCGGGGAGGCGGCGTGAAGCACGCTTCGTTTTCCAAAACCATATGTTCCCCGGACGACCGTTGCGCCCCAGATCCCCTCGGAGCGCAGTCGATGGACGATCTCCTTGTACGCGGGTTTCCCATCGATGCGTTCGGATTCGCCCATGTAGATCCTCAACATCAAAGCGCCTTCGACCATCTCCAATTCATGCACCTCCGGACCAGACCGCGAGCCCCACCGCTCGGCCGAGCCACGTCGCGGCGAGGCACGACCCGACCATCAGGAAAACGTTGACGGCGGCGTCTCGAAGGGCGCCCTCCTGAAGGAAAGAAATGGTCTCGTAACTGAAGGAACTCATTGTCGTGAAGCCGCCTAGGACGCCGATCGCGAGGAACACGCGATGTTCTTGGGTGAGCCAGCCGCCAGCCCCACTGCCGAAGATCAAAGCGCCGATGAGGAACGAACCTAGTATGTTAACGACCAGTGTGCCGGCCGGGAAGTCGCCGGTCGTCACGGCACCTGAAAGAAAATAACGGGCCACGCCCCCGATGGCGCTACCGGCCCCTACCAAGACAGCAAGCCTTGCGTCCAAGGGCGCGCCCTACGCCTTCTTCTCGTGCATCTCGGGCGGCAAGAGGTTCGGAATGCCGTCCTCGATCGGGTAGTGGAAGCTGCACTTGGGACAGAAGAGGTCTCCTTCGAGGATCTCCTTCTCATCCTTCTTCCTGACCGTGAGCGTGAGGTCGGTCTTGTGGATGGGGCAGCAGAGGATGTCCATGAGGTCGGGCTTCATCGGACACGGCATCGACCTCATCGTATTTAGGTTTCGTTCGGCGGGATACTATTTCTTGGCGCCGGCCTCCCTTCGGGACTCGTGCGACGCGCCGCCGTTGTGGGAATGGCCGCCCTCCTAGCCTTCAGCATGTCCTACATCGTCCGCGAGTCGGACCCGGCTGAACTGAAGAACGTCGTCGCACGGGACGCGATCGTCGCGATCACCGCACCCTCATACCGCGACGGCCCCGTGGAACGCACCGCGCCCGTGGTCGGCGTCTCGATCAACGGCTCGGCGCGCGCCTACCCGGTCTCTATCCTTGAACGTCACGAGGTCGTGGACGACACGCTCGGTGGTCGCCTCATCGCGGTCACCTACTCGCCGCTTTGCGCTGCAGGCGTCGTTTTCGACCGCGAAGTCGAGGGGCGCGTTCTCACCTTCAAAGTGAGCGGCCGGTTGTACAAGAACGACCTCGTCATGTACGACGTCGAGACGTCGAGCCTTTGGAGCCAGCTTGAGGGGAAAGCGATCCGTGGACCGCTCACCGGCACCACGTTGAGGGCCATCCCTTCGACAAGTGCGTCGTACGAAACGTTCCAAGCGATCTACCCGAACGCAAGCCTTCTCGCCGCACCATCATCCGACACAGGCGACGCCGTCCGCATCTACGCGGGTTATGACATGAGCAACGAGACACTCTACCCGCCCGTGAACAGGGACGCGCTTCTCCTCCCGAAGGAGACAATCCATGGAGTCGCCCGGTCGGGGGCAAGCGTTGCGTACCCCTTGTTTCGCGTGCGCGATTCGCCCGTGACAAATGACCGCGTCGGCGGGGAGGCGATTGTCGTGACGTGGTACAACGGTGCAGCGTCCTCCTTCGAGGCCGGGAACGGATCGTTCACGTGGGATTTCGGCTTCGTCATGTCCGACGAAGATGGTCGTCGTTTCAACATGATGACCGGCGTTTCGTTGGACGGCGACACATCCTTACAGCGCCTCGCCTCGACCACGCTCTACTATTTCGCCTGGCGCGATTTCCATCCCGACTCGACGATCTGGGGCGGACCCGGGAACGGCACGTTTCCGGAGAGCAGGTCCACGCTTCTCGCTGGCCAGCCACTCGTCGTCACCGCGGCGGTCGTGGGGGGCGTTTATGCGGCCGCACGGCTCGTGCGCCATTCCACCGCGACGCCACGCAAGCCGAGAGGAGGCGTTGTGGTCGACTTTGTCACAGGGTCGCGCCCCTCTTGGCTTATGGAAGACGGATGGAGGACGACGCGACTTTCCATCTTGTGGGGCGGCCTTTTCCTTCTTGGCGCTGGGCTAACGGCGAGCGAAACGGCGCCGCTTCTCGTGACAAGCAACGTCGTCTTGGGAAGTCTCGCGGCCACCGGATTGTCCATTAGCGCCATCGTCTACTTCCGCGAAGGCATCGACGTCCCGAATTCGCGCGCTCGCTCTCTTCGCTGTACGAAGGACGAGGCCAAGAGGCAGATCTCCGACGTGTTATCCATCTTAGGCAAGAGGTTCGTCGAACTCGACGGTGTGAGGTTCGGCGGCGACGCGCGCGCGATTAGATTCGAAGTCTCGGAGCCGGACACGACCTTGCATCTTGCCGGACGAGACACGTTGGAACTCTACGCGGCGCCGTTCGACGGGAAGAACGCGGCGTTCATCGAGGAGCTGGAAGACGCGTTCCATGGGAGGTATCCGGTGTACGAGAGTATCGTCGACCTGGACGAAGCGGACGAGTCAGGCCGGGAGGAAGAATGAGGGGCCCGCCGAAACGGGCCCCAAGCGCCGGTCCGAAAACCGGTGACTACACAGTCGGATTCATTAGAACGGGAAAAAGGATAAACGTTTCCGACACGCACCGGAGGGCTGGAGACCGAGCCACGTCTCCCGCCCGGGTGGCTGAGTCCGGTGAAAGCGCCGGCCTGAAGAGCCGGTGACTACACAGTCTCGCAGGTTCAAATCCTGCCCCGGCCGCACATCCATATGTGACCACAGCGACAGCCTGCACGCGGCTTTTCCGCGGTTTCCTGGAGCCCCTGCCGCTCATCAATCCAAGCGCCGGGCCTTGACCAGTTCCCGGATGCGTTTCACAAGCGCCGTCACGTATGGGGCCTCGTCTTCGCGTGGGAAGGACTCGCCCAAAACGAATTTTTCCCCAGTGCCTACAATCGTCCCGGCTATCGGCTGGGTCCAATGGGCTGTGCGTTGACATTCAAAAAGACAAGCCCTCACCTCGGAAAGGGTGAGCGACTCGTCCAACCGCAGAGACTTACGAAAGTCTGAGAAAACACGCGTCGTCAAGCGGTGGAGTTCGGGACCCCCGCCGGCGTAGGTGTAACCGTTGAACGTCAAGGCAAAGGGCGCAACCTCTTCCCAGGTCCGCGACTCATCGGGGAGCTCTTCCGACAGAAGTTGTTCATTTGAAATCTGCCTGATTCGGCCGCTTTCGTCCGACCAAGACGATTTCAATGTGGTCTCCTTTCTCAAGTGGCGGGTTCGCCCTACTTCTTCAGTTCCGCCGCCTTCGCGGTCGACTCCCAAGGCAAGTCGAGATCAGCGCGCCCGAAGTGGCCGTACGCTGCGACCTGCTTGTAGATGGGTCGCCGAAGTTTCAGTTCGCGTATGAGTCCTGCGGGCGAGAAGTCGAAGGTACGCCTCACGATCTTCTCAATCGTGGCATCGTCGACTTTTCCCGTCCCGAACGTCTCGACGTTGATGCTCACGGGTTGGTGGTAGCCGATGCAGTATGCGAGTTGGATTTGGCACTTCTTCGCAAGGCCGGCCGCGACGACGTTCTTCGCCGCCCAGCGAGCGCCGTACGCCGCGCTCCGGTCCACTTTCGTCGGGTCCTTCCCGGAGAAGGCACCGCCGCCGTGGGGCGCTGCCCCGCCGTAGGTGTCAACGATGATCTTTCGGCCGGTGAGGCCTGTGTCGGCGTGGGGACCGCCTCTCACGAATGAGCCCGTCTGGTTGATGTAGTAATTGGTGTTCGAATCAAGGAAAGACTGGGGGAGGTAACCCTTCTTGGTGTACTCCTCTACGACCGGTCGAATGACTTTTGCCTTGATCTCGCTTTCCAAGGTCTCCTTTGTGACTTCTGGGTCGTGTTGCGCCGCAACGACGATTCCATCCGCCCTTTTGGGGACGCCGTCCACGAATTCGATCGTCACCTGGGTCTTCCCGTCGGGGCGAAGGTGCTTGACCGTCCCGTTCTTGCGGACTTCGGAGAGTTTCCGCGCGAGCCTATGGGCGAGCTGGATCGTGACAGGCATGAGTTCAGGGGTCTCGTCCGTCGCGTAACCGAACATCATCCCTTGGTCGCCGGCCCCGAGTTCGCCGCCGGCCTGCGAGACGCCCTGGGCGATATCACCGGCTTGCTCCGTGATCGAAGTTAGGACCGAACAGGTCTCGGCGTCGATGCCGTACGCGGACTTCGTGTATCCGACTTCGGAAAGGATGTTCCGAGCGAGCTTCGGGATGTCGACGTAGCAATCGGTCGTTATCTCGCCGGCCACAAGGACGAGGCCGGTGGTGAGGAGCGACTCGCACGCGACGCGAGCGTCGGGGTCTTGGGCGATTATTGCGTCTAGGACACCGTCCGAGATCTGGTCGGCGAGTTTGTCCGGGTGGCCTTCGGTCACGCTTTCGGATGTGAAAAGGTGGCGTCGCGTCATCGCATTCCCTTCATGGAAAAAGAGCAGTTGTGCCCTCTTTGGGCGGGAAGGGCGGGTTTTCCTATTAATATGTTGCCGGATGGGATATGCGAATCGGTAATAGATCGTTTCCGTGGATCAGGTGGACGTTAGGTAGGTGCGACGGACGCCAGTGCCGTCGGGACGTCCGGCGGCAAGCCCAGATCACCACCGTTCATTTCCCGGACGCGCTGCCGGAAACAGGGATCTCCGCCGTCATCGGTTGCTCGTCCCTGATGTGACTGTGGGAGGCTCCGTAGAAACCGTAGACGGCGACGCCAAGCCCCATCCACGCGACGAAGCGGATGACGGTTATCGGTGAGAGGCTCGCCATCAGGACGACGCACATGATGACGCCGGCCGCCGGCAGCCACGGGACGCCCGGAGTGCGAAACGCGCGCGGCGTATTGGGGTCGCTTTTGCGAAGCATGACGACGGCGATACAAACAAGCGCGAACGCAAAGAGGGTTCCCATGTTCGCAAGTTCCGCGGCCGCCGCGAGAGGCGTGAGCGCCGAGGCGGACGCGATGATGATTCCCGTGATTATCGTGATGATGTAGGGTGTTTTGAACTTCGAATGGATCTTCGTGAAGGATTTCGGCATGAGGCCGTCGCGAGACATGCTGAAGAATATCCTCGGCAGGCCAAGTTGGAAAACGAGTAGGACGCTCGTGAGGCCCACGATCGCCCCAACGGAGACGATGAAGGCGGCGCTTCCCGGTGTCAGCGCGAAGCCGCCGATGCTGAAGATGGTGCCGTCCGCCGTGACCATCCGGTTCAATGCGGTGGCGAGTGGGTCGTTGACGCCGACGAATTCGGTGTACGGCACTATCCCGGTGAGGACAATCGCGACGAGGATGTAGAGGACGGTGCAGATGGCGAGCGAGCCGATTATCCCCAACGGCAGGTCCTTCCCGGGGTTCTTCGTCTCCTCCGCCGCCGTCGACACAGCATCGAATCCGATGTAGGCGAAGAACACGATCGCAGCGCCCGCGAAGACGCCGGGGACGCCGAAGGGGACGAAATTCTGGAAGTTCACGGGGTTGATGAAGGCGAAGCCGGAGAGGAGGAAGAAGAGGACGACCATGATCTTGATGATGACGAGCGCGGTCGTGGCCCTCGCCGACTCTTGGATGCCGATGACGAGGATCACGGTGACCAAGAGCGTGATGACGAAGGCCGGGATGTTGAAGACCCCGACGGGCGGCGCATTCGCGAGTGCCGCCGGGAGGACGACGCCGAATGCGCCAAGTATCGACTGGAAGTACCCGCTCCACGCATTGGCGACGGCGACGTTGCCTATCGCGTACTCGAAAACGAGCGCCCACCCCACCATCCATCCAAGAAGCTCGCCCATGGAGGCGTAGATGTAAGTGTAAGCGCTTCCCGACGTCGGGACCATGGCGGCGATCTCGGCGTAGCACAGAGCGACTAGCGCGCACGTGATGCCGGAGACGACGAAGGAAAGGGACACGGCGGGTCCGGCCCGGGCGGAAGCGACGCCAGGTAGCGTGAATATCCCGGCGCCGATGATCGCTCCGACGCCTAGGAACATCAGGTCCGTGCCAGAAAGCGACTTCTTGAGCTTCGAATCGCGGGCGTCCTTCGCCAACGCGTCGACGCTCTTACGCGCGAAGTACCGGCTCTTTGCGTCACGGAAAGCGTCGCCCTGTGCCATGGGTTCCCTTGCGGTTACCGCGTACCCGTATGAAAGCCTTTTTGGAGACGGAAACGAAGTATGTACTTATACGTATACGAAAGCCGGGCCAACGCCGCTTCGCGAAACGTCGGTGTGGACGGTCAGCGACTCCGGGGCCCCGCACGCGGAGCGCGGATGCCTGACGCGGTCGCTACGGGACAAACTTTTAAGGACGCACCGTCACTCGTCGAAGCGTGCACCTCACGACCGAGTGGTTCGCTGTCTTCCTCACCGACAAAGGGCGGACGGTAAGATCCATCTCCTTCCCCAAGTCTCCGGAAGAGATCGCGTCACGGCTCCTTGAGATGGAGGACGGCCACGTGCTCAAGGAGGAACGCGAACTCGGCGAAGGACTCGGCGACCTGCAGGTCATCGAGGCACGCCTGCTTTCTCTACCCGGCACCACGCTCTCGAAATCAGGGCCATCGCACCGCGCCGAAGCGGCGCGCTTCGGGTTCGACGCTGAGATCTTCCGCGAGGCGAGCATCATCCTCGCCCGGCGAAAGACCCGACGCGCCCTAGCAGGACGCGACAAGCACATCGTCCAGGCGGTGACGACCTTAGACGAGCTCGCGAACATCGCGAACCTGGCGGCAGAACGGCTACGCGAATGGTACGGCCTCCACGCGCCGGAACTCGTCGAACGCGTGGAGCGCCACGAAGAACTCGCTACTTTGATTTCGACGCTTGGCAACCGCGAGAAGATCGGCGCAAAAGAGACGCGCTACGCGGTCCCCGAGAGCATGGGGGCAGACCTGGGCGAACGGGAAGAGTCGGTCCTGCGCACGTATGCGAAGCTCCTTTCCTCCCTCTATTCCACGCGAGCGGAGATCGAGAAGTACCTGAACGACAACGTGCCCGCGATCGCCCCGAACGTGAGCGCTCTCGTCGGACCGTCGATCGCCGCGAGGCTTCTCAAACAGGCGGGCGGCCTCGACAAGCTTGCCCGTTTGCCCTCGGGGACGATACAGACACTCGGCGCCGAAAAAGCGCTCTTTCGCCATTTGAAGGAGGGCGCGCCGCCGCCGAAGCACGGGGCGATCTACCAGCACCCCTTGATCTACAAGAGCAGCAAGTATGCGCGCGGCCGCATCGCTCGGGCGCTCTCGGCGAAGCTCGCGCTCGCGGCCCGTGCCGACGCGCACACAAGGCAGGACATCTCGAAGGAACTAGTCTTCACCTTCGAACGGAAAGCGTTGCTCCTTCGGGATCGCTATTCCGGCCCGCCAAGCCCGCGCCCAGGGGCACGTGAGATGCGGACGGGCCGCCAAAGACCGGGGCGATGAGACCGATGGTGTTCTACGAGACAGGCGAAACCCAAGGGGCCGCCTGATGCGCGAGCGCTTCGATGGCGTGTTCGAGTTCGAGGACCGACGCCTCGCGACGCGAAACCTCGTTCCAGGCGTCGCCGTCTACGGGGAGCGCCTCGTGCGGCGCGACGGCGCGGAGTTTCGCGAGTGGAACCCACAGCGGAGCAAACCCGCGGCGATGATCCTGAAGGGCGCTTCGTTCTTCCCTATCCGTGAGAACTCACGCATCCTCTACCTGGGAGCTTCGTACGGCACGACTCCGAGCCATTTCTCCGACATCGCGGCCAAGGGGATAGTCTACGCCTTGGAGTTCTCGACGCGCTCGTTTCGCGATCTCCTGATGATGAGCCAGCGTAGACGAAACCTCATACCCATCCTTGCGGACGCCATGCGGCCCGAGGCCTATGCTCGCCTCGTGGGCGAAGTGGATATCCTGTACCAGGACATCAGTCAAAGAAACCAAGTGGGGATATTCCTAAAGAACGCACAACACTTCAGGCCGCGCTTTGGCGTCCTCATGGTGAAGGCGCGTAGCGTCGACGTCGCACGCGAGCCAAAGGAGATCTTCAAAGAGACTGAGGATTCCTTGCAACAGGGTGGGGCGAAACTCATCGAGGCGGTGAACCTCGCCCCGTTCGAGGACGACCACGCATCGGTGGCCGTCGAGTTCAAGCCCTGAAAGGCGGCGTCAAGATGAGCTATCCGACCCGGGGCGCGAGGATGGCCGGGGTTTCGCGTGCCTCGAATCCACCAACTTAATTACCGCCGCCCCCATCTTGCGCACGTGATCGCCCACTTCAACTATCAGGGCGCAAAGGTCCTCGTCACTGGCGGGGCCGGCTTCATCGGAAGCCATCTAGTCGAGGCGCTCCTGGCGCGCGGCGCCCGCGTCGTCGTCTACGATGACCTGTCCTCTGGGCGCAAGGAGAACCTCTCGAGCGCGGCAAAGGACCGCGGTTATTCATTCTTGGAAGGCGACGTCTTCGACAAGGCAAGACTCGGGAAGGCGCTCGCCGACGTGGACGGGGTCTTCCATCTCGCGGCAAACCCGGAGGTCCGCGTCGGGTCCCAACAACCGACGGTGCACACGCGGGCGAACATCGAAGCCACAATCGCAGTCCTCGAAGCGATGCGGAACACCGCATGCCGTCACCTCGCCTTCACGTCGACGAGCACGGTATATGGCGATGCGAGCGTCATACCCACGCCCGAAGAATACGGCCCATGCAACCCCATCTCCATCTACGGGGCCTCAAAACTCGCCTCCGAGGCCATCATCTCGTCCTACTGTCATTCCTTCGGCTTTAACGCCGTGACTTACCGTTTTGCGAACGTCGTCGGTGCGCGCTCGACGCACGGCGTGACGTACGATTTCGTGGAGAAACTCCGCAACGACCCAACCACGCTCGAGATACTCGGCAACGGCAAGCAGAACAAGTCCTACGTCCACATCAGCGACTGCACGGAAGCAATGCTCGTTGCGTTCGAAACGCATCGTGGTGGCTTCGACGCGTATAACATCGGCAGCGAGGACCGCATCGATGTCGTGAAGATCGCCGACATCGTCACTAGCGAAATGGGCCTGCGGGGCGTCAAATACGCTTTCACGGGCGGGATCGACGGCGGCCGCGGGTGGGTCGGCGACGTGAAGGACATGCTCCTCTCTGTGGACAAGATCAAGAAGCTGGGATGGGCGCCGAAGCACGGGAGCGCCGACGCCATCCGAAAAGCCACTCAAGAACAGATGATGACGAAGAAGTGACAACTACGGGTCACGAAACCGTCCGAGGCCTCGGCACGATTTGATTCGATGGACTCACTTCGTTCGTTCTTCTCTCAACGCCCTCCCATGGCGTTGGACAAGAACGTAGGAAAAACGCAGCGCCCCGGTCGGGATTTGATTCGCCGGACTTCGGGCTGCAGCCCTCGTCCGTCTCTCAAACCCGACCGTGTCGCTCGGAAGAGACACGTTGGGACCCGAGCGCCCCGGTCGGGATTTGAACCCGAGGCAGAGCCTCGACAGGGCTCTATGTTAGACCACTACACTACCGGGGCAATTGTTGACCTGTTCCGGGAGTCACCGCGAATGTCTCGCGAGCGCGGACGTCTCGAGCACGCGAAAAGGCGCGCTTGAAACGCCGGGTCATCTCCCGACCCTCGTGGGGATGTGGCAATTACAGCGTCTCTATATAACGATTTGCGCCACGTCCGACAGAGGCCTTCCCTTCATTGCGGCTGAACCAAAGGTAACGCCCGCGCGGGACGGCCCTTTTGCCCTTTGAGGCAACCGGCGGACCTACCGAAATGCTCCCGGGGCCCGCGCGAATGGTAAATGAAGAAGGCGCACCAAGATGGAATCAGAAGCCCCGCGATGCCATCCTGCCTTGGCCCGTGGGGTTTGCTATCTTTACCGCCTCCGTGGGGGGCGCCAAACGGCGCTCCCCCGCTCCCTCTTCCTTCTCCCGCACAACGCATCTATGTCCGGGCATCCCCCCGCCGGATCGTCAGAATGTCTCCGCCTTTCGACGTCCTGAAGTACCTCTACGTGACGTCGGCGAGGTTCCACGAGGATCTCGCATACTATCGGGATGTGCTGAAGGCGGAGCTCGTCTGGAACTACCATGAGTCCGACCGTCTCGATGCGACCGACGGCGAGCGGACGGAGCCGAGCGGAGCCGGCGAAGTCGGGGCGAACGTCGCCGCGTTCAAAGTCTGGGAAGGCCCGATGATCCTCATCGCAGACACCACCAAAAGGCCCCCAGCGTCATGCCGGCGTTCATCGTGAAGGACCTGAAGGCGACGGTCGAGGAACTCAAGAAGCGCGGTTGGAAGCGGACTCCGGCCCGTTTGAGATCCCCGACTGACTCTGCTACACGTTTTCAGGCCCGAGCGCGAACCAATTCGCGATATTCGAGAACGTGGGGCCGGATGTGCTCACACGGCACTAGCCAGGGAATCGATCACCTGGCCAATGTGAACCCGATTCCCGGGCCCATCTTCATCCCATAGCCAAGTTGGATGTTCAGAACGCCAAAGGCCTCAAGGAGGCCCGCGTTCGCCAAGGGTCCTGCATCAATGGCGTCAAACCCGATATCGCGTCCCATCGCGATGACGTGGGCCTTCGCGCCTGTGTCGTCGCCGGCCACGGGAAGAACGAGCTTCTCGCCCTTGATCTCGCCAGTCGCCATGTTCTGCGCGAAGACCGTGTTGAACGCCTTCACTACTTTCGATTCCCGCGCCATGCGTTGTAACTCCTGCGCGCCACTCTTGGAGACCTCCATTGCGTAACCCATCGTCGGCGAGATGGCGTTGGTCGCGTCGACCAGCGTCTTGCCGTGGATCGCGTTCCCTGTCGTCTCGACGACCTGGCGTCGCGCAGAGAACGGCACGGCGAGGACCACGATGTCGGCCCACGCGGCGGTCTCCTGCACGTTCCCCGCTTCGTTTCCCACGGCGCGGACGTCGCGGCCGACCCGTCGCAGTCCGGACGAGAGGGCGCTTCCAACGTTTCCGTCCCCGATGATGCCGATCTTTTCCTTGGAGGACATGGCGGATTCCTCAACGGGAGAAGCAGCGTCGCGATAAATATTGCCGGGTTACGCTGGGGACACTTATCATCGCGTGGCGCCACCTTCGCTGGCTTGGCCTGCGACGGTCGGCCCCAAGGATGCCAATGATGGATCTACTCGGATTCTTGGATGACTGGCACGGCTCGCCAGCCATCGGTCGCTTCCACGAAGCGCCCGATGAACCGAGGTCCGACCAATGGGTCTGCTCGGATTTGAACCGAGGTCTAAGGCTCCCAAAGCCCCAAGGATACCAGGCTACCCCACAGACCCGTGGATGGGTTTCACAACAATCCAAGATACTTGAAAGCTCCCAAAGGCTCGGCGGCTGGAGCGCAGCGACAGCCGACGACGCGGCGGACGAGCCTATGGCGAGTCCGCAAGCGCCAAGGATACCAGGCTACCCCACAGACCCGAATCGCCGCAAAGAGAACAAGCGACACGTATTCTTGAAGGCTCCCAAAGGCTCCGAGCGTGGGCCCGGAGGGACACACGAGGATGAGTGGAAGCCGAGGGCTTCCAAGAAACCAAGGATACCGGGCTACCCCACGGACCCGTGGATGGGTTTCACATCAATCGAAGGTACTTGAAGCCACCACTCTGGTTTCTTGGTCACCTGACCTAATCCGGCACATGCTTGGCTTCCGACTTGAAGAAGTCCTTGCCTATGATGGCGTCCACGGCCTCGGCCAGGTCCTTCGCGACGTGGTCTACGCCTAGTCTTTCCCCGCGAAGCCGGATCCGATCGCCGTGAGTGGTCGTGAGCAGGATGGTCCTGCACCCGGCCGCACGTCCGGCGGCTACGTCCGTCAGGTTGTCCCCGACCATCCACGAGCGGCCGAGGTCGATCCCATGCTCCTTCGCGGCACGGAGGATCATCCCGGGCTTCGGTTTACGGCAGTCGCACCCGAACACCGGAAGCGGAACGTGCGGGCAATGGTATATCGCATCGATCCGACCGCCAGCGCGGCGGATGGTGTCGAGTAGCGCGTTGTGCATAAGGGCCAAGGCTGCTTCCGAGAGAAGCCCGACGCCGATAGAGCCCTTGTTGGTGACTAGTATTATCTTGTACTCGGACTTCGCCAGCCTCGCCAGGCCCTCAAGCGCGCCGTCGAATATTCTCATTTCCTTGAAAGAGCGGACCACGAACTTGTCGTGGTTGATGACGCCGTCGCGATCCAGGAAAACGGCTTTCGTCAAGCCCTTGTCCTCTTGCGACTTTCACCGATAACGCGCTCGAGCGCCCGTTTGGCGTAAGGGGCGTTGACCATCCCAGCGGCTTTCTCCGGACTGAACCAACCGCCATCGGAAAGTTCGGTCTCGTCGAGCTTGATGCCGGTGCTTTTGGGCGTAAGTTGGTAGACCACGCTCAGGAAGTGATATGGAGCCGCGAACTTGCTAACGTACGCGCCGATGAGGCGCGTGACGGTGGCGCGTATCCTCGTCTCTTCGTAGAGTTCGCGTAACACGCAGGTCTCGGGGTCCTCGCCCGTCTCCATGTAACCGCCTGGAAGGCCCCAGAGCCCTTCGGTTCCACCCATCGAGGACCTTACGAGCAGTACTTTCCCCCTGTGCAGCACCACGGCATGGGCGACGGTGCGTGACAAGGACGAACTCAGCGCGCGTCTCACGTTTGCGTCCACGTCGTCGCGCCACATGAGGCCGTCCTTGTATTCCCAACCGTCGGGGTGTCGCAGATTCGAAGGCTTCACCCGTCGCACGGAAACGTCGCCGTAATCCGTCTCGTGGAGCACGACGAAATCGAAGGGCAGGCTTTTTTGTGCCGCCGGGAACCTCAACAGGCCCCGTCGTCTTTCGAGATAGACGCGGCCGTCGATCTCGGCGTAGATGAGGGTCTCGTGTCGTTTCCTGGGCCGCGCCACGGGCGTTGAAAAGCGAGGTCACTATAAATGGGATGGCGCCGCCCCTACTTTCCCGCCGTCATGGAGCCCGGATCAAGCGTCTTGACCGCCCGCTCTCGCGAAAATGCGTTCCACCCGAGCCACAAAGCGCCACCCATGAGGAGTGTACCCGCGCCAACCTGGGCGGCGTTCAGTGTCTCTCCGAGGAATATCATCGAGGCGGCGACACCCCAAAACGCCTGTGTCGTCATGACGAGGCCCGTGAGGGCGGCGCCGATGCGGCCTACCGCGTAGAAGAAGAGGAAGAGGGACAGCCCCAAGGTCCCGACACCGACCGCAAGGAGGAGCGGCACGGCGCTCGAAGGGACGTCCACGGGAACGCCCAGGACGGTGACCCCGATCATGGCGAGCGTCCCCCCGATCAGGGCTTTCATCGCGACGAGTTTGCGCGGGTCCGACACCTGTGCGGCCTCGGCGCTGAGGTTGTTGTCGATCGACCACGCGAGGCATGCGACGAGGATCGCGGCTACCCCTACGAACGTGTCCGCTCCGCCTGCCGCGGCCGACGCCTGCGAGAGCCACACTGTGCCGACGAGGATCAAAGCCGCCGGCACGTAATCGGATGCGTGCAACCTTTCGCCCCGCAGCCTCACCGCGATGAGGATCGTCAGCATGTACTCCACGTTGATGAGTAGCGCCGCCGTCGACGCGGACGTGTGGCCGATGCCGTAGAACACTGCAAAGGGCGCGAGGAAACCGCCGAGGATGGCGATCGGTAGGATGAGACGCATCGGCGGCGCCCGCGTCTTCGCCCGTAGCGCAGGAAGGAAAGTGGCGCCCGCGATGAGGTAGATCACGCCGACGAAGACCAAAGGGTGGACCGTTTGCGTCACGGTCTTCGCGGCAGGTGTGAAAACGCCCCAAAGTACCGCGCCGACAAGGGCCGCTAGGACTCCGCTCTTCACGAGCCCCCTGGCGCCGTCCATGCCGACCGGCGGAGGATCCACGCGACCTGGTGACCCGCTCACAGGGTCGGAATGCCCTCATTTAGATAAGAATGGTCGCCGGCGGCCGTCCGGGCGGACGGGCACGAGTTTCCTAGGCGGAGGCGAGGAGCGCTGCTGCGTCGAGCTTTCCATGGCCGAATTCTTCGTCCCAGCCGGCAGGCCCCATGTCGGTGGCGCTTGATTCAAGGGCCTCCTTGAGCGCCGTCGCGGTCATGCCGGGTTCCATGGCAAGGCGAAGGGCCGCGGCCCCGGCGACGAATGGTGCTGCGTACGAGGTCCCCGACGCGTAACCGTAGAAAACGCCCATCGACGAATCGGCGGTGGTGAGCGTCGTGTAGATCGCGTCGGCTGGTGCTGCGATGTCGACCTCGGACCCGAAGTTGCTCGACGACCAGCGTTCTTCGAGGATATCGGCCGGCAGCCCCGGGTCGGCCACATGCGGGAGCGGTTCCGGGACGGCCCGCTGCAGCCCTGAGACCGCCATCACGAGCGGCGAGTTCGCTGGGTAAAGGACTTCACGGTCGTCATTGCCCGCGGCGGCGATCATGAGGACGCTGTTGTTCGCCGCGTAGTCGAGCGCCTGGTCCACGATTGCGTCCGATCCCACGTACGCCCCGAGGCTCATTGAGATTATCCTGGCGCCGTTGTCGACCGCCCAGACTATTCCATCGCGTAGCGTCGTGCTGTTACTGGAACACCCTGTCGCGCTGTCGGCGGTCTTCACTATCATGAGGCTGGTCTTCGCCGCACCCGCTATTCCTTCCAAATTGTTCGAAACAGCGCCTAAGACCCCGGCGACCCGCGTTCCATGACCGCAATTGTCCGTAACGTCCGAATTGTTCCCTACGATGTTACGGCCGTGTTCGCCGCTTTGGCCGGTCCAGAGGTTGCCGGCGATGTCAGGGTGCGTCGTCTCGACGCCGCTGTCGATTATCGCGACGACGATGGTGCTTGCGTCGGAGTTCACGTCCCATGCTTGCGTCGCATGGATGGATTGAAGGCCCCATTGCCTGACCATGAACGGGTCGTTTGTCAGGGGCGCACCCTGGAGGGCGTACGAGGTTTCTCGGGCGACGAAACGTGCCCCGGTGAGGCGCGCGATCTCCGAGTCCATGAGAGTGATTGGAACCGCGGCAGAGAGGGTCTTGGTGGCAGTTGAAATCTTCCCTACCCTGCCGCCGTGTTCCAAAATCACATTGATGGTCTGCGAGAGTCCCGTCTCGCCGTAACCCATGACCAGGTCCCGCGTCGGAGCTGGCGGGACCAACGCCGCGGCGGCGGACGCGGCGATGATGCCGGTCGCTACGACGACGGCGATGAATGCGGTCGATAGGCTACGCTTCATTACTGCCACCAGCCTCCATCTTTCAAAGCGGCTATTAATACCGCTTAGCGAACAAGTGACGTCCAATGCGCTTAAATCGGTTATCGTGAAACCTTGGTGAATACTTGTGCAAGAGGGGAGACTGCGGCGGCAGGATGGCACCTGCGACCGACGAAGTGCGCCCCTTCCACCGGCCTCGGGGAAAGACTCTTTGACCGCCCGGCGTTTTCACGCCCATGACATCAAAGGCACGCGCAGTAACCGTCCCGACGATCCTGAAGGTGGCTCTCGCTAAGGATTCCGTGGCAAAGACCTACTTCGACGGCCTTCCGCCGTCGCACCGGCGCGCCTATGTCGAATACGTGACCGAGGCAAAGCAGGACGAGACCCGTGCGCGCCGGACCGTGAAGACCGTCGAGACATTGAGGAAGGAAGCCGCGAAGGCGCGGAAATAGCGTCCCTTTTTTAAGGCGTCGGCGCTCTTTCCGGCCGTGGAACTCGAAGCGCGCGTCGCGCTCGTAAAGGAAGTCGGGGAGGAGATCGTCACCGAGGGGGAACTCCGCGCACTTTTGGCTGAAAAAGCCCACCCCATCGCCTACGACGGGTTCGAACCCTCCGGCACCGCCCACATCGCGCAAGGCGTCATGAGGGCGATAAACGTCAACAAGATGACCCGCGCGGGCTGCAAGTTCAAGATGTTCGTCGCCGACTGGCACGCGTGGGCCAACAACAAGATGGGCGGCGATCTTGAGAAGATCAAGACGACTGGCGAGTACTTGATCGAGATCTGGAGAGCCTGCGGGATGGACCTCTCCAAGGTGGAGTTCGTCTGGGCGAGCGAACTCGTGAAGGACGAAGAGTACTGGAAAACAGTCATGAACATCGCGCGAGACTCAAGTCTTGACCGAATCCTGCGGACGACGCAGATAATGGGCCGAAGCGAGAAGGACAAGTTGAGCGCGGCGCAGATCCTATACCCGTGCATGCAGGCGGCGGACATCTTCCACCTGAAGGCCGACCTCACCCAACTTGGAATGGACCAGAGGAAAGTCAACATGCTCGCGAGAGAGGTCGGGCCGAAGCTGGGGTTTTGGAAGCCGGTGGTGGTGAGCCATCATATGTTGATGGGGTTGCAAAAGCCTCCGATTGAACTCTTCGACTGGCTCGATGCGTCCAAAACAATCACATCACCTCTCAGACACTGTGAGGAATTCTTCGGCCCGCAGCTGCCGACCGGAGGGCTTACAACCATACGCCGCGCCGTCGAGAAAATCAGTCTGGCGAGCGACTGGCAGGTTATCATCAAAGAGACGGATCGCGTCGTAGAGAACGCTGAATTTTTCAGAGATTCTTTAGCGAGAGATCCGGCGACTGCGCCTCAGAAACTCCAGGCAATTCAGGAATATGTCGAAGCGGCCAAGGAAGCGGTCCGACTTGCCGACAGGGAAGAGGACAACTATTGGAACTTTGTCGGCACCGAAATGAAAATGAGCAAATCCAACCCGGACTCCGCAATCTTCATGACCGACACGCCGGAGCAGGTCGCGTCGAAGATCAAGAGAGCCTTCTGCCCCGATAAGCAAGCGACCGAGAACCCGATCCTCGAATACTACGGCCACATCATCTTCGAGCGGTTCCCGAGCGTGAAGATCGAGCGACCGGCGAAGTTCGGTGGGGACCTCGAATTTCCTGGAACGCGGGAAGGCTGGCTGGATTTCGAGCGCGCCTTCGTCGAAGGGAAGTTACACCCCGCCGACGCGAAGGCCGGCGCAACCAAGCACATCAATCTACTCCTCGATCCCGTGCGCGAGCATTTCGAGAAGAACGAGAAGGCGCGGGAGTTGAAGGCGCAGGTGGAGAGTTTTAGGGTGACGAGATGAAACGGATCGAAGCTTGGATCGGCGTGAACGAAGCCGGCATTGAGACGGTTCCTAGGGATGCGGCGGGGGTTTACCGTGTTTACGCGCAAAATCCCATAGCGCGGTTACGCGGCAAAGATTCGCGCGGCCTTCTACTGGTGGGCGAGTCGAACTACCTACGGAGTCGTCTCATGGGTTTCATCTATGCTGTATCCGGCAAGAAAGAATCGCACAGAGGGGGAGAGAGGTTTCACCAGCTCCATCTTAGCCGCCAATTCCCAATTGCACGGTTGCGAATCAGGTATACCACAACTGGTTCAGGCAAGGCCGGCAAGGCGGCAGCGAGGTCGCTCCAAGACAAGGAGCTTATCCGCTACCAAGACAAGTTCGGCGAACTTCCGCCGTTGAACAACAACGGAGGCGTCTCATGGAAAAACAGGCCCTTGCGAAAATCCGGGTGAGGGGGGCCGCGAGCTTGCGTTCGCGGGCTTCCGCCGATTTGGAGCGCACCTTTGTATATGGGAAGTTACACCACGCCGACCCAAAAGCAGGCGCCGCGAAGCACATCAACCTCCTCCTCGACCCCGTGCGGGAGCACTTCGAGAAGAACGAGAAGGTGAGGGAGTTGAAGGCGCAGGTGGAGAGTTTCAACGTGACGAGGTAGACCGTTTTCTGTATCCGCCTATTCACCGGTCATTGAACCGCCTCCGGTGAAGGTCCGGAAGTTTTGGGTACGTCGCGTCCGTTCGCCGAGCGATCGCCGTAACGAGAACAAGTTTTTCGCTTGGCAGCAGGGCCAGACTCAACCGGTATTTTCCCACCCGTAGCCGGTACGAGCCTGGGATCCCCGTGCCCGCAAGGGGGACGAGGTCCGGGACCGGGGTGAGTGTTCCCGACGCGAAGACCCTCCTGGGATCCACGGAAGCGATGCGGTCGAGTTGAGCCGTGATACGCGCGAGGGCGTCCCGCACCCGATCCGCGTCGTCAACGACGAGGTTCGAGAACTCGCGTTGGAACCCTACGTGGGCGGAGATCCTCCACGACACGCTAGGCCGGGAAGTCGCCCCACTTCTTGCTCTTTCGGATTTCTTTCGCGACCCGCGCCTGCCATTCCTTGTAAAGGGCCTGGAATTCATCGGGTTCGATTAGCTGCATCATGCGCGTGATGACGTCCTCGTAGGTCATGCCGTCGATCTTGTAGCGCTTTAGCTTGAGGCGCGTCTCTTCGGAGAGTTGGACACTCGAAAGCGCCATGGAGACACTATAGAACCTATTGTTTGTCCATGGTATTTGATGTTTTCGATGCCGGTCAAGTGGGACGACGGAGAGTAGGTCCAGCCTCGACCCCGCCATCTTCATGACCGGCACGCCCGAACAGGTCGCAGCCAAGATCAAGAAGACCTTCTGCTCCGAAAAGCAGGCCGCCGAGAACCCGATCCTCGAATACCACCGCCACATCATCTTCGAGCGCTTCCCGAGCGTGAAGATCGAGAGACCGGCCAAGTTCGGTGGGGACCTCGAGTTCAAGTCTTACACAGAGCTCGAAGCCGCTTTCGTCGAAGGGAAGCTACATCCCGCCGACGCGAAGGCCGGCGCGGCCAAGCACATCAACCTCCTCCTCGACCCCGTGCGCCGGCACTTCGAGAAGAACGAGACGGCGTGGATTCGCGATGCTCGTCCCCTTCGCCTCGGCGAGACACCGGTCTCGCCTTCGGCGGCGCGGGAGTTGAAGGCGCAGGTGGAGAGTTTCAAGGTGACCCGTTAGTTTCGGCGCGGACCCCTAGCCACCCTCCGATACAATTAAGCGCCCGGGGGGAGATTTGAACTCCCGACCCCACTGGACATGGGTGCCCGCTCTGGAGGCGGGCGCCCAACCACTAGGCGCCCGGTGGCTCGCTTTGCTCGCCACCCGCGGCCCCGGCCGCTTCGCGTCCTGTGACGACCCGGGCCTTCTTCATTCGCGTGCCGACTCTTCGTTCTGAATAATTGGGGGGGTCGCCGAATGGTTCAGGCTGCCTGCAAAGGACACCGAATTTTCCGATGTAAGGCTAGCTATGCCCGACCGCCGGGCGTCCCATCCTTCGCCTTCGCCGGCCGCCTCTCCATCTCGTCCACAAGCGCCTTGACGACCACCCACGGGCGGACCGCGGGCGAAACCTCGGACTGATCGGAGACGTCGCCCTGCTCCGGGCTATGTGGCGCGACGTTCTCTGCTACCGCGAACGTTTCGTTCTTCGGCTCGAAGACGACGGCGAACCCTTCGCGATACATGGATTCGGACGTCATCGCCGCGGTTTCCGCCGGTTCGTCTTCGAAAGGTGCGCGCGAAGCGACGCCTTTCATTTCAGCAGCGCTTCGTGCCGTCACGACGGCGTTCTCCGGCATCTTTTCGGCAAGACGTTCGCCGACGCGGGTCGCGACGGCCTCGGACGAGCGTAGCCTCGAGGATAGGAGGATGTCGCCGCTCGATCGCGCGGTGGTCACATGCGTGAACCCGGCGTCCTCCAGCCAGCGACGTAGGTCGGTGGGCGAGAACCTGCTGGTCTCTTCCACGTATGGACCGCGAAGGAACACGACGTACCGGCCTTCGCGTCGCCAGACGAGGGCGAGGATCAAGAAACCGACGGCCGGGATGAGAAGGAGCAGGAACCCGCCCTCCTGAAGAGACCATGGGCTTGGGGGAACGGTGGTTCCGCCGCCGCCCGAAGAGGAGGTCGCGAAGGTGAAGAACGTCGTCAGGTGATCGCTCCACACGACGAGGCCGTTTCCCACGTCGATCTTGCATTCCTTGCCTGCGGGGATGTTGGTGGGGGCCGTCGCGGAATCGCAGACGAGAAAGATCTCAGTGGGGCTTCCCCCCGCCGTCCTGAAGCCGACCCGTCGTCCGGCTTCAGCCGGAAGCAGTATGCGGACCGGGTGGTCGAAAGTCAACGTCGCCCCCGGCTCTCCGACCTCAATCGCGAGTAGTGTGGTGCCGCCATCGGGGGCCACGACCGCGGAGTTCGGCAGAAGCATGGGCAGGATCATCTTTCCGTCCCATTGAGGATTGGAACTACCGATCGTCGTCTTCGCGGAGATATTCACCTCGAACGCGTTCGACGCGTTGTCCGAATCCCGAAGGAGTCCGACCTTCTCGACCACCTTCACGGTGTGTGACGAGGCGGCCTGGTCGACAAGCAATCCCATGTCGAGGGTAAGCGCAGCATCGTCGGGCACGGATGCATCGATGACCACGTCTCGCAGGATGTTCGTGCCCGTCTCCGGCCGGCCACAGACAAGGATAAGTCGGACCGATCCTGCGGCGGTGGCGTAAGACGTGATGTTGACGTCCACCGCAGGCCGATTCTGGGAATCACAAAGTGCGCCCGGAACACCGACCGGACCCTCGGGTGTTGTGACCTCAAGGACCGTGATGTCGACGACCAGTACTGATGAGCCGCCACGGCCGTCCTCGGCCTTGAAGGAGACGGCGTAGGCTTGCGGCCTCGCATCGTCGTACGTCGGCGTCCATTGGAGGACGTTGTCGAAGGGCTTGAAGTTCGCCGAATTCCCGGGAGGTAGTGCTTGAAGGTCCGCGGCGACGGTGACGTTGTCCATGTCGGGGTCGATCGCGGCCACGCCGAGTATCAAGGGCTGTCCCTCGTAGATCGTTATCTTGGTGAGGCGTGACTTGAAAACGGGATCGTGGTTTGTGTCGTTGCCTTCGAGTATCGTGACGGCCGCTGCACTTGGCGAACCGATGATGTAAGGGCCGGGCGCGAGCGTCAAGATCACGGTCTCGCCGGGATCCGTCACAGCGTCATCCACAGGCTTGACATTCACGTCGACGAAACCGAAGCCGTCCGGGATCGAGGCGGTCGCAGCACCGCTCGTGCCTTCGAAGAGGTAATCGCCGCCTTGGGCGGCCGTGCCTCCCACCACGAATGCGACCGAGAGGACGCCCGTCGTCCCGCCGCCCGTCCGCACTATCCTGAACGTGCCCGGCGAGCCGTCGTCCTCGAGCGCAAAGCCATCCGTTGTTGTCACGTTCACGGTTGCGTTCCCGGTGCCCCCGGTCCCTGAGAAAGGCCCGGCCGCGTCTTCGTCGACTATGGTGGCGGCGACTTTTTGGACGCCGGCCTCCACGGCGTTCGTGACGCTCTTGATGTCTATGACGACCGTCTCGTCGGGCTCGAACACCGAATCAAGGTGCCCTGTTAGCGTGATCGTCCCCGTCTTTGAGCCTGCCGGGATGACGATGACGGCGCCGCTTCGTCCGTAATCGCCGGAGAACGACGCGGTTCCCGTGAAGGTGAGGTTTACGGTTACCGATTTTGAGGCGAGGTTTGAGAGCGTCGCTGTGACGATGGCCGAGCCGCCGTCTTCTTTCATGGGGCTTCCACTGAGACTGAGAGTCACACTGGGCCCCACGCTTACGTCGTCGTCGGTGATCACGGCAGTGCCTTGCTGTGTGCCGGATTCGAGGGCGTTCGTGACGCTACTGATGTCCACCACTATCGTCTCCGTCCCCTCGACGTTGGAATCCTGGATCGCGGTGAGGGTGATGGCGCCCGACGTGGCGCCCGCGAAGATCACGACCGAGGTTCCGCTAGGCGTGTAATCCGTGGTGGCGAACGCCGTCCCCGTGAAGGCGAGGTAGACCGTGACGGTCTGGTTCGTAGGCGCGGAGAGGGTGAGGGCCAAGTAGGCGACCCCGGCGTTTTCCGAAATGGGGCTACCCGTAAGATCCAGGGTTACAGTTGGCAACGAGTCGCCGCCACCTACGCCGGTGGAAGGCTCGTCGTCATCCGTGATGACGGCAGTGACCTGCTGTGTCCCCGCTTCGATGGCGTTCGTGACGCTGCTGATGTCGACGATGACGGTCTCATCCGCCTCGTCCACGGAATCCGAGGCCGCCCAGATCATGATGGTGCTCGTGAGCCCCGTGGGACCGATTACGATTGTCGTATCGCTTGGGGTGTAGTCACCCGTAAGATTCGCCGTCCCTGTGAACGCCAGGAAAACCGTGACGGTCTGGTTGGTCGTTTTCGACAGTGTGGCCGTCACGTAGGCTATTCCGCCTGTTTCCGGCATCGGGCTGTCCGTCAGGCTCAAAGTCACGGTCGGGGTGATGCCATCATCGTCCGTGATCGTGGCGGTCACTTGTTGTGTGCCGACTTCGACCGCGTTGGTGACGTTGCTTATGTCCACGACGATGGTCTCGCCGGGATCGACTACCGTATCTTGGACCGCTCCGAGCGAGACGGTGCCTGTCGTCGTCCCGATGCTGATAACGATCGAGGTCGCGCTTCGAGTGTAATCACTCGTGAGGAGGGCCGTCCCGGAGAACGTCAGGTCGACAGTGACGGTCTGCGTCGTCGCCGCCGATAAGGTCGCCCAGACGGTGGCCACGCCTGCGGCTTCCGCCATCGGGCTTCCGACGAGACTCAACGTTACGTTCGGCAACGCCCCATCGCCGTCTCCATCGTCGTCTATGATGGTGGCCGTGACCTGTTGGGTCCCGGCCTCTACATCGCCGGAGACGCTGACGATATCGACGATGATAGTCTCGTCGCCCTCGATGAGCGAGTCTTGGATGGCGGTCAGCGTCGCGGTCCCAGAACTTTGACCGGGATTGATGGTGATGGATGCGCTGCTACGCGAATAATCGGTCGAAAAGATCGCGACCCCTGTGAATCCGAGGTTTACGGTGACCGTGTGGGTCGTGGCCCCCGGCAGGCTTGCAGTGAGTGTGGCCATCCCGGCGGCCTCTGCCATGGGGCTCCCGGCAAGGCTCAACGTCACGCCAGACACGTCGTTGTCCGCGATGGTGACGGTAGCCGCACTTGGCGAGCCCAGCGTGTAGGCGCCGAAGGGGGAGCCTTGCAGCGTCATGATCGACGTCTCGGCGGCTTCGATCGAGGCGTCGTCCACCGGCGTCACGGTCACGTTGGCCGCGAGCGCCCCCGCGGGGATCGTGACCGTTGAGGAACTCGCATTGCCACTGAGAGCGTAATCGACGACATTAGTGGCGGTGCCCGTGATCGCGAAACCGACGGTGAGGGCGCTTGTGGTCGCCCCGGTGCGCGCCACCATGAACGTCCCCGTACCGGGACCGGTCTCGGAAGCGCTGGCATCCGACGCCGTGACAGTGACGACAGGCCCGTCGTTGTCCGCTATTGTGACGGTGTCATTATCGGGCGAGCCGATCGTGTACGAGCCCGTCCCGAGTGTCAAGACCACAGTTTCGGCTGGCTCGAACGCCGAATCATCCACAGGAGTGACCGTGACGTTCACAGAACTCGCGCCAATGGGGATGATGGCGGTCGTCAAGGTCGCGTTGCCCGAAAGGATGTAGTCGGCCGGATTCGAGGCCGAACCGCCGAGCGTGAAATTTATGGTCAGGGCCGTCGCAGTCGTCCCGTTACGTGTGATCGTGAGCTTGCCTGGGTCTGGTCCGGACTCGGAGGCGTTCCCATCGGTCGCGCTCACGGACACCGTCGGGGCCGTTGCCCCGAACTGGTAGCACGGACCGAATTCGGACGTGCTTCCGCCGGGGGCCGTGGCCGTGGCGGTAAGGAACCTTCCCTGGGGGATCGGGCCGCTATTAGTGTAATTGAATGGCGCTATCCCGCTCGGGTCGCCCACGAAAAGATCCATGGAACCCAAGTATGTCTCGCCTTCGCCGTAACCGCTCGTGTCGCACGCAGGATTGGAAAAGAAGTCCAAACGGTAGGGCATCGGCGCCATGGTGCTGAGGTTGCCCACGATGGTGTTCCCGCCCGTCACGGCGGAAATGCTCGGGAAATTCTGGAGACCGTTCGGGCCCGTGTCGGGGTCGGTAGCATCGTTTTGCGTGACACCATTGTCGGCGAGGTCGATGCCGAGGCCAGAGTTGTTGTGGATGCTGTTGCCCCGGATGGTTATGCGGGTGGAGGTCCCCGTGACCGCTACGCCGTCATGCGTGCCCTTCGTGAACGCGATGACGTTCCCTTCGCCGGGCAGAGTCCCGCCCACGGTTGCGTCAGGCACGTTCACGAAGACGATGGCTTCCGTGTTGCCCATGTTCGCGCCCGAGTGCATCGCTACGCCGATCCTGTTCCCTTGGGTCCGCGATCCAGTGGATCCTGAGCCCGTGATCTCGATCGCGAATCCGTTGTCGCCGATGACGTTTCCCTCGCCGGCGATGCTCCCACCGATGATGGCGTCCGGCGTGTCTTCGATGACGATGCCGTGGGACTGGCCATTGGAGAGGCGGCTGTCGCCCGTGGCGGAAAGGCCGATGATGTTCCCTTTGATTACGGGCGCAGATGCGACCTCGACGCTGATACCGTAACTGTTCCCACTGATCAAATTGCCCTCCCCGGTGCCCGCGCCCCCGATGGTAACGTTCGAAGAACCGTTGATCCTGACGCCATAGTCGATCGGGACGGCGTTCATTCCCGTTGAATCGGTGCCGATGAAGTTGCCTTGGATCACGTGTCCGTTACCGCGCACGATGCGGATACCAGCGTTTCCGGGGTTCGGCTGGTCGTGGATGATGAGCCCTTTGATTGTGGACCCCGCTCCGTCATGGTCGATCTTTAGGATGCTGATGCCCGCGCCCGAGGTGCCTTGTATCTGGATGACCGGTGCCCCGACCGCCCAACCCGGCTGCGTCGTGCCGTCGATCGTAACGGGTGCCGTTATCACCGGCAACCCGCCGCTTGGGCTTACGATCCAGTGGACGCCGCTACCGGGTATGTTGAAGCAGATGAACGACGAGTCGGGATTGGCGTTCGCATCGAGCATGGCCTGCTTGAGGCTACCCGTACCCGATTGGTTCGTGTTCGTGACGCAATCTCCGATCGCTGCAGTGGCCAGCATGCCCCCGGGGCCAGTCACACCGAGAAGAAGGATACCCGCGACGAGTGCGATACGCCGATCCGTCGTGCGGCTACCGTTCATTGGGAAGCTTTCCGCGCGGGACCCGGCATCGGTATCATGCGGCTCGGCCATGGTTGGTCCCACTACATGAACCTGCGCGTCACTTCTTCCGAGGGCCGACCCTGGCTCATGGGCGTCACGGCGGAATCGTGGTGGCAGGACGTATGACACGGCAACGGCCTGCAACGTTTTCCCTCAGGAATCGACGCGCATGCGTTCGGGGGAACGTCGCCGCGGCGGCACGGGTCGTCAGCGGGCGCGCGGACGGCGTAGGACGAGGGCGAGGGCAATCGTCGCGAAGAGCACCGTTTCTACGGACGGCCCGGGCGTCCTCGCCGGTCCCAAGAGGTCTTGCTTGACGATGGGCGCTTCGACGTCTTCGCCTAGTTTGGCCGTGACGACGTCGCCGACGGTCTCGACGGTGAATGGGATGGTCACCGTGCGGTGCCGTTCCATCTGCACGCGTTTCATCCACCGTAGTTCCAGGTCGTAGCTTCCGGGGGCGAAATTGCCCTGGACGCGCGCGGAGGATGCGTCCCCGGGCGATATGAACGGGATGTAGGCGGTCTGGTTGACGCCGGTCGAATCGGGGATGGTCACCGTCACGTTCGTGGCGTTTCCCCATCCCTTGTTCTCGACGCGGAAGATCACTTGGTCGGTGGAGATGGAAAGGAGCGACAACTCCGGGTAGCCCGCGTAAAGGTGGACGTTCTTCATCGCGTGGACGATGCCTTGCCAGAGGACGCGATCAATATGCGCCGGGTCTTCGGTCGCGTAACCGTAGCTGTCCTGCAGTTCGAAGCCCCACGAAACGGCCCCGGTCCAGTCGTATGCCGTGTCGACGGTCGAACCCGATGCCGGGTATATCGTGCTCCAGATCGGCCCGCAGCGTTTTCGCTCCCACTCGGTATAGACCTCGTTGCAGATCCTCTCGTAGATCTCCTTGTCCGGCGGGTCGCGGCCTTCGATGCCGTACGGGTAGAGGAGCAGGTTGCCACAGCAGTGGATCGAACCGTAGTAGTCGGGTTGCAACTCTAGCCACTTTGCGACCATGGCCTTCGTCTCTGACTCCGACATGGCCGAAGGGCCCGGGTTGTTGAAGAGCGGATCCTCATCGATGCCCGCCCATCCCACGGGGAAGTTGCGGTTGAGGTTGACGAGGTTCCCGTTGAGCCGCTGCGTTCCCATGGAGCCATCGGGGTTGGCAAGCGGCATGATGAAGGTGTGGCGGTTCTCTATTATCCACTTCGCGTCCGCATCGGACGGGTAGCCTTCGGCTAGCCACTCGACGAAACGCTTGCCGATTATCTCACCTGAGTATTCGCCGGCGTGGATCCCGCCGTCGACCCACACGACCTCCCTTTCTTCGAGGGGTCGCATTTTGGGGTTGGTGAAATCGGCGAATTCCATGAGCCAAAGGTCCATTCCTTTGCTTGAGAGGCCGATCGAGTGCATCTTGACGATGTCAGGGTGCGCTGCCGCGATGTCCTGGAGGCTCTTCGTGATGACGGGCCAAGGCTCGTACGTGCGGACCTCGTTCGGGTCGGGCACGTCCTGGGCACGTGCGAGCGGGACAATGGAGGTGAGTAGGATCGCCAACGCAAGAAACGCGAGGGCCCCCTTCCGCCTGGACATCACAGGTAGAGCCGGGTTGAGGCCATTTAAGCGTAGTGGTAGAACTAGTGTCCATGCGCGGAATCCAGATGGAACGCTTATATCCAGGGTGCAGAATCGACGCGCATGGCCTTTCCAGCCTGTGTCACGAACCTCCCCGAGGGGGCGCTTCTCCCGGGGCTACGCTGCAATGTCCATCAGGGCGAGAAAAGCCAGGTCATATTCATCGAGGCGCTGGCGGACGTCACTGTTCCGCCCCACACGCACTCCGAGGAATGGGGGATAATCGTTTCCGGCGAGATAGAGACAACAATCAACGGCAAGAAGGAGACGCGCCGGACGGGAATGGAACATCACATCCCGGCAAACGTGGTCCATTCCTTCACGTGGAGGAAGGGTGCACGGGCCGTCTTGATCTTTGACGAGCCCCAACGGGTGAAGATGAAGTGAGAAAGCCCCAACGCTTCGAGTGCCTCTTCTGCAACGAACCGCTCTCCGATTTTTTCATCGCATTCTACGAGCATGTGGGCCGGCGGGGCGGCTGCAAGGAGGCGTGGTACGATTGGATGGGGAACGTCCGGCGGGAAGCAGGCGGGAACTAGGACACGCCCGGCTTGATCGCCCCACGCGAGCGAATGGCGGTCCGTTTCACGTTTCGACCACCCTGGCCAAAGAGGGGCGACTTCGATGAAGTGCGCGAGTGATCTCCTCGGACACGGCTTCGATCTTGGCGCTCAAGGGCTCGACAGACGAGGCGCGATCCGCGGGCGTCGATGGACACAAGCAGATCCCGTTTTGGAGCGTCCCCCAAGAGATCGAGGAAGGAAGGAAAGGGCCCGACCGTAAGACGCCTCCTTCATTACGAATGGAACGCATCGGGCCGTCGTGAAGCCGGATTCCCGCGTCCTCGGGATCGACGATGCCCCGTTCAGCTTCTCGGACCCCTCGGTGCCGATAGTAGGCGTCGTGATGCGCGGCGGCGGCTACATCGATGCCGTCCTCAAGTCCAGCGTCACGGTCGATGGCACGGATTCCACGGAGCGCCTCATCGACATGATAGGCAAGTCCCGCTACAAGGAGCAACCGAAGGCCGTCTTCCTCGACGGAGCGGCGCTCGGAGGCTTCAACGTCGTCGACGTGGAGGCGCTCCACGATGCAATAGATGTTCCCGTCGTGACGGTCACGCGCGACGAGCCGGACATCGCGGCGATGGAGAAGGCGCTGAAGACCCGGTTTCCGGATTGGAAGGAACGGCTTGAAAAACTGGGGACCGAGGGGCTCGAGCCCTTTTCGACGGCCCATTCGCCAATCCATGTCCGGAGGGTGGGAATCGAACGCGCGGAGACCGAGGAACTCTTGAAGCTGTTCACATTCCAAGGCGTCGTTCCGGAGCCGCTTCGAGTAGCGCATCTCATCGCGACCGCGATGGTGGAAGGGGAATCGAGGGGCCGCGCCTAGTTGGCGCCCGCGTCCTTCTTGCGCGCGGCTTCCGCGAGACCGCTCTTCAACTCGCCGATCACATCGACCGGTGTCGGATCGATGCCGCGTTGGAGCGCGACGTAGACGCTCGCGAAGTCGCCGACGTGTGTCGCGGAGAGTATCTTGGACAGGAGGCGCCTTCCCTCGGGCTTGATCTCCAGCACCTTGGCTCGCTTACCGATGAGCCGTCGCGTCATTTCGAGGCGCGCCTTCATCTGGGAGCCCTCGGTGCCGTCCGTGATGAACGTGGCTGAGAAATGGCGGGCCTTGTCCTCGCCGGACCAACCGACGAGATCGTTGTGGTCCATCTCGGGAAGCGCTCCGGCAAACGCCATCACCTTCGCGTTCTCGCTCATCTGGTTGGCGATCCGCCGCGCGACCGACGTGTATGGTCCTACGCCGTAGATGACCGGTGTCGTGCCTTGTATCTCGGCGGCGAGTTTCTTCGATTCGTTCCTTTCTTTCGGGACATCAGGCCTGATCCTCGTGCTCACGTCGGAGACGACCTTGATGGCGTCGCGAACGCGGTCATCGGCTTTCATGAGACCGAATTTCTCGAGCGCGTAGAGCGGCGGGATGGTGAGAAGCCCGAGCGCTGCACGCGGTTGGAGCCCATCGGGGACGATTATCGCGTCGCCCTTGCCCCTCTTCACGACCTGGGCCAGGGTCCCGCCCGAACAGACGGCGACGACTCTCGACCCACGCTTCAAGGCCTCTTTCGCGGCTGCTATGGTCTCCTCCGTCTCGCCCGAGTAGGAGATCGCGATGACGAGCGACCTGCTCCCGATCCACGTGGGGACCGTGTAATTGCGATTGACGGTCACCGGGACGTCGGAAACGGACTTGAGCAGGGACGACGCCATGTGGCCGCCGATGGCGGACCCGCCCATCCCCGTGAAGAGTATCCAATCGAACTTGCCTTTGAAGGTCGGCTGGTACGAACGCCCAATCTCGCGCGCCTTCTCCAACTGGTGCGGGAAATCGGAGAGGACTTTGAGCATCCCCGACCTGTCAATGGAGGTCATCGGCGCTTGGTCATCTTGCATGCTGCATCCAAGAACGAGGTCGCTAGACCATCTCGCTATTTAGGGGCTTTGGGGAGGTCGGCTCCGCGTTCCATCGCGGCCTTGCGAGAGTCCCCTCCACATGGCGGCATCTGCCCCGGCGTGAAAATCGTGCAAGGGAAAGCTTCAAGCGTTGCCTGCCTTGCCCGTTTTGGAGGTTTCGTCGAAAATACGACCTTCACAAAGTAAACTATTTGTCGCGTTGGAAGCTCATGTGGCAGAGACAAGAGAGCGTGACCTCATGCCGAAGATCGATTTCCGCACACACCCCGCCGCTCGCGGCGCCGTTGAAGAGTTGGAGAAGGAGTTCGAGCCCGTCTTGAAAAGCAGCGGCCGCTTCTCCATCCACGTTGGCCGCGTCTTCAGCAATCTCGCCCGTGAGAACCTTGGAGATGCGCTGGCCGGGATAACCACGGCGGCGCAACCGATATTCCAGAAATGGACGCTCGAGATGGTCTACTTGCTTGCGCTGTCGGAAAGCGTACGGTTCAAGGACTTCAAGAACGGCCTCAAAGGCATCTCGTCTCGCACGCTGTCCCTGAAACTGTTCCAACTAGAGCGCTTGGGGATAGTCACGCGCGAACTCCACGATGAAAGACCGGTTCGCGTCGAATATAGATTGACGGACAAGGGAAGGCATCTCGCCGCGCTCACCGTGCCCGTCGTCTTCTACGTCTACATGCAGTTCCCCGAGGCCGCAAACCTCGCGAGCGAACGTGCACGTCCGAGCAAGACGGACGACGCGGCGATCGAAGGCGACGCGGCGGGCGACCCGGGACCCGGCCCGACGCCGGCCAGACGTAATAGTGCCATCGGTGACCGGTGATGACCGGGCGGCTCACAATCGGCCTCTTCAACAGCTACGACCCGCGCAGGTTCCATGAGGCGCACCGTAGGGCGCTTGCACGCGCTGCCCCCTTGGCGCTAGCTTTTGACGCAAACCTCGCCGCGTTCGGCTTCCCCTTCGACGAGGGCCGCAAGCGCGAACGCCCCGGTGCGCCGGATCTACGGACCCCCATCGATGTGGCGAAGTTCGTGGCAGAGTCGACGAGCATCGGCGAAGGCGGCGCTTACTTCATAGAACTGGCGGAGAAGGGACGGTTCGCGCATTATCCGTTTCCGGACCCAGGATATCCGCCGCAACTCGGCGAAATCGTGCTCACGACTTCGAAGCCGCACGCGGGAAAAGCACGAACCCCCGCCCAGATCGCCGCGACTCTCGCCTCCAGAAAAAGCGTTTGCCTCGTCTTCGGACTCGGGCCCCACGGGATGCCGGAGAAGGAGAAAACGCGATTCAGTGGACACTTGGACGCGACGGGCGGGGGTTACTCTTTGGAGACGTGCACGGCGCTCGGCGTCGTCGTGGGCTCGGTGATGGCGAGGGTGGAAGGGGCGAAGCGATGAATCATCACACGACGCCTGCGGAAAACGAGGAGGACGAGGTCTGGGGGAGAAAAGTCACGGTCGATGCGCTGGCCATCGTGGGCGACGGGTTGGTGCTGGTGCTACGCGACCGGCCGCCGTTTGAAGGCCATTGGGCCCTTCCCGGCGGCTTCGTGGACCGGCACGAGACGTGCGAAGCCGCCGTGGTCCGTGAACTTGCCGAGGAGACGGGCCTACGCGGGAGCGTGAGGCGGCTCCTCGGCGTCTATTCGAAACCGTCGCGCGACGAAGCGAGGCGGACCGTGGCGCTTGCTTACGAGATCGACGTGGTGGGCGGGACGCTCCAAGGCGGGGATGATGCCCGGGAAGCCAGAGTGTTCCCCCTCGACGCCCTCCCACCGCTCGCGTTCGATCATGGAGAGATGGTGGCGGATCTAAAGAGCGGACTCAGGGAAGGGAAGTCAAAGCCCCGATAAGTTGAAGTGGCCCGGCGCTCTGGCAAGCATCCCATGTTCTGTCCCACTCACAAAAGCATCCTCTCTCGCAAGGACGGCAAACCCTATTGCGGGAAGTGCGAGAAATTCTACCCTGCGGGCGGGTCCCTCATAGTCAGCGAGAAAGCGCACGACAAGGAGATCACGGTCATCGAGAAGATGCCGGACATCCTTCCCATCACGAAGGACGTGGAATGCCCGAACTGCGGCAACTACGAAGCCACTTGGATGTTGCGGCAGACGCGTAAGTCAGATGAGGCGGAGACGATGTTCCTCGAATGCGTCAAATGCCGACATCGGTGGAGAAGGTACTGACGAAGCGCAGCCGGTCACGGAACCTCCCATAACCCTTTCTGCAATCCCTTATCGCGGGGGAGCGACCACCTTCTATTGGCGGTCAAATCCGCTTGCAGGCGCGGGCGTGGCTCGACGAGTCCCGCCCGAAGACAGTGATAGTGTCCGCGGCTTGGTGATAAGTGGTGGTCGTGGATCTGGAAGCGCCCGCGCGAAGGGCGCCGTAGCAGTAGTTGCCTGCGATACGCACCAGACCGGCCGAATGTGCCGGACACGAGAGACCAGCGCCGACGAAGCGTCCGGTCCGAACCGAAGGACTGGAAGACGCCCCCGCGAAGCCGTAGGAAATCGGGAACGAACCAGTCGAACAAGACGCGGGTGATCGGCGCCGGAAACGAGCGGGCCAATCTTGCGGCCTCGACATCAAGCCGCAATCGCCATAAGGAGAACCGACCCGAGGCGGGACCAAACCCCGCTGGGGATGGCTTCGAGCCGTCCTCGAAAGACGGCGGTTCCCGCGAGGTGGCGTGGCCCGCTTTCTCCCGCGATTCTTTTTTCGACCTTTCCGGGCCACGGCATAGGAGGACGAGCGAAGCAAGTCCTCCGGCTGGCGTGGCCCGCTTTCTCCCGCGATTCTTTTTTCGACCTTTCCGGGCCACGGCATAGGAGGACGAGCGAAGCAAGTCCTCCGGCTGGCGTGGCCCGCTTTCTCCCGCGGTTTCTATTCCTCTCTCCTTGTCTTCGTTCTTAATCCATTCACTGTGACGGGTTTTCATCCCGCGTCCCCGATTCATCTGAGACGGCGCGAGGCGTTCCACTTCCCCGGCATTAAGTCCTTATAAGCGGTGCTCGATTATGGTGCGGCCCATTCATGTTCCAAGCCAAGTGCAAAGCGGAAGTCCTCCGCAACATCATCGAATCCATCTCCAGCCTCGTCGACGAAGTCAAGTTCCACATCACGCCGGAAGGCCTCTCCCTTAAGGCCGTGGATCCGGCCCACGTCGCGATGGTCGAACTCACGCTCAAGAAGGCCGCCTTCGAGGACTACAAAGCCGACGAGATGGACATCGGCGTCGACATGGAGAAACTCCGCGACGTCTTGAAGCTCGCCGGTGCGGAGGACGAGATAACCTTGAGCCACGAGGACGCCTCGAACCGCCTCGTCATCAAGATCGGCAACCTCACCCGCAGCATGAGCCTCGTCGACACCAACGGCATGACGGACCCCAAGGTCCCAAAGCTCGACCTCCCGGCAAGCGTCATGATCGCGGCGTCCGAACTGGAACGCGGCATCAAGGCGTCGGAAGCGGTCTCCGACCATATCGCGTTCATCATTACACCCGACCACTTCGAGCTCCAGGCCCAAGGCGACACAGACGTCGTCAACATGAGACTCGAAAAGGACAGCCTCTCTCACCTAAGGTGCAAGGACAAGGTCAAGTCTCTCTTCTCGCTGGATTACCTCGCGAACATGATCAAGGCCGCGAAGGGCTCGGCGGGGATCGACATGAACCTCGGCTCGGATTATCCGGTCCGCATGGAGTTCGACATTGCCGGCGGGAACGGGCATGTGACGTACTTGCTGGCGCCGCGTATCGAATCCGAATGAGCGCACGAGACCGTGATTTTCGGGCGGGGGCCATAGGACGATTGCGTGATCCCCTCCCCTAAACCCTCTTCTATCCCATCCAACATAGGGAAGCTTCGTGGACCCCGACCTTTCCTTGTTCGCTCGCTACCCCTTCATGCGGGGCGCTTCCCAGAGGGTGAAGGACGGTGGCCCGTCGGTCGACGATCTCCTGTTCGACCTTGCGTACGAGCGGGCGCGCACTCGTGGGGCGGAACGCGCGCGTAGCGCCGTCGTGGCGGGCGATATCCCGGGCGCGGACCCCGCGACCCCTTCCGAGGCATTGATCGAGATCCTTTCCTACGTCGTCGCGCGGATGATCGTTTCCTGTACTGGCGACAAGTATGGTGCCCGGCGTCTGGCCCTTGCAGAGTCGAAGGCCTTGAGCACGCGCCTTCACAAGGACGATGCGACCGCCGCCAAACGGGTGGCCGAGGAGCTCGGGATCGAGGTGTCGGGGAACGGTCAGTTGGATGTCCACTTCACGACCTACGTCCAGTACGCGTCGCGTTTCAAGGACCCGACGTGGAAGCTCGTGAACCAACGGTTATCCGGTGGATTCGTTTCGATCGAGCCGGAAAAGCTTGCCAGGCTCTGCGAGGAGGCGTTGCGGCTGAAGATCGAGTCCGAACTCCCGATCGAGCCTTCCGACGACATCGTCAGGGCGTTTCATGCGCCCGTGGCGGAATTGAAATCGATCCTCGAAGGCCGTCGCCTGAAGTTCGAGGGAAGCGGCCTCAAACGCGTGGAACTTTCGGCGCTGCCACCGTGCATGAAGCGGATACTCGGGCAACTCCAAGCGGGCGAGAACGCCCCGCACATGGCCCGCTTCGCGATCACGAGTTTTCTCCATACGGCCGGCATGGACACGGAGGAGATCATGCGCCTCTTCTCGACGGCCCCCGACTTCAAGGAGGACAAGACGCGCTACCAGGTGGAGCACATCACTGGAAAATCCAGCGGCACCGAATATTCACCGCCGACTTGCGCTACGATGCAGACGTGGGGCATCTGCCCGTTGGAGGAGATGGATGCAAGATGCAACCACCCGACGGTGACGAGCCCGATGGGATACTACAGGTGGGCGGCTAGGGATGTTACCCGTAAACAGGTTGCCGTCCAACCCGACGAAAAACCCCTCGCGGCCACGGCAGAAGCCCCCGCGGTCACCCAATCGAAGGAATAATCCTCATTCTGCATCGGTCGATTCCAGGAAGGCGCGGACCTTTTCCGCTATGAGCCTTGCCGTCAAGGGCGGCACCGCTTCGCCTACTTCGTCGTATTGCGTGTTCCTTCCCCCCGAGAAGACGTGGTCGTCCGGGAACGTCATCAAGCGGGCATGCTCTCGCACCGTCAGATACCGGTTTTGCAACGGGTGGATGAACCGGCTGCTTCCCATCACCGTCGGCGCGATATCATCTGGTCGGATCCGCGTCTTGTGACCATAGACCTTTCCCGTCGCCGATTTGTAATGGTATATGGAGTGACCTTCGTCCAACTCCTCTATACGACCGCGTTCGCGGCGCGTCGGCGGAAGCTCCTGATGGTTCGCGACGTCGACCTCAAGGCTTTCAAGGTCCTTGATCGCCTCAAGGACGGTCGGGGGCTCCTGAAGCGGCAGTTCGAGCTTCACGTTGGAAGCGAACAGTCGCGTCCTGTGGCTTGGGAGCCCATGCTCCTCGCAGCGCACGATGTTGAAGTTCACGTCGGGAAAGCCGGAGCCGCGTAGCATCCGTCCTATCTCATAGCGAAGCTCGCCGTCGATCATCTGGGGCACGTTCTCCATGACGAACGCCTTGGGTTCCAGTACCTTCAAGGCCTGCGCGAAGTAGTAGACGAGGCCGCCGATCTTGTCCTTGTACAACCTGTCGAGCGGGTCCTTATACCGGTCCCTGTTGGCCGCCGTGAACGGTTCGCACGGTGGACTCCCGATGACCACGTCCGGTTTCGGGACCTTCGTGAAATCCACGCGCTTGATGTCGTCGACGATCACCTGGACGTCGGGGAAATTCTCGGAGTACGCGGCGGCGACGGGGCGAAAGCCCTCGACGGCGGCGATGGTCTTGAATCCCGCGTCGTGGAAGCCACGCGAGAAGCCGCCGGCTCCGGCGAAGAGGTCTACGACCGTGAACTTCTTCCCGCGCGCCGGCACGGCGGCGTCATGCATCGTCCCGTTCTTCAAGTATTGCAAGGGCGGCGCCCCTTATGCGATGCCAGCGGCGTTGACGATGACGTACGAAACGAAGCTGATGAACGCCGCCGCGGGAATCGTGAGTATCCACGCGCCGACGATGCGCCTCCCGACGCCCCATCGGACGGCGGACAGCCGGTGCGTGGCGCCAACGCCCATGATGCTGGCACTTATCGCGTGCGTCGTCGACACGGGAATCCCCTGCGCGGCCATCAACGTGAGGACCACACCGCCTCCGGTCTCCGCCGCAAACCCCTGATAGGGCCTAAGGTGCGTGATCCTCGTCGCCATCGTCTTCACGATGCGCCAGCCGCCGAAGAGCGTCCCGAGCGCGATGGCGCCGGCGCACGAAAGGATCACCCAATCGGGCACGTAGAAGTGGTCGATGTCACCGCTCGCGAAGAGCAACACGGCGATGATGCCCATGACCTTCTGCGCGTCGTTCGCCCCGTGATTGAGAGCGAAGAAGGCCGATGAAATCAATTGGAGGCGCTTGAAGAGCGAATTCGCCTTCTCCGAATGTATAGGAGACGCGAGGCGGATCACGAGTATACAGAGCACGAAGCCGGCCGCGAGCCCCAGGACAGGTGAGACCACCATGAAGACCACGGTCTTGGTCACCCCTCCCATCTTCACCCCGCCCCAAAGCAACGCGATAGGGACGCCCAAGAGGCCTCCGAACGCGGCTGCAAGGAGCCCCGTCCGGAGTCTCAAAACGTCTTTTGTGTAGAGGGCGAGACCCACGTAGCCACCGACCGTGCCAATCGCCCCGGCAAGGACTAACGGCACGAGTCCTGTGAACTCGGACGCGACCGGGAGGAACACCGGGCCCCATCCAGCTGCGGCGACGGCAGCACCGATGAGGCCTCCGACGAGAGCGTGACTACTCGACGTGGGCAGTCCCCACCACCACGTGATGAGATCCCAGACTATCGCCCCTATGAGGGCGGCAAGGACAAGAGTCACCGTCACGGCGTTCGTATCGACGATCCCTTTTCCCACCGTCGTCGCGACCGCGACGCCGAGGACGAACGGACCGATGAGGTTGAAAAACGCGGCCATGGACACGGCCTGCACGGGAGACAGGACCCTCGTCCCCACAACGGTCGCGATCGCGTTCGCAGAATCGTGGAAACCGTTCACGAAATCGAAGACGAGCGCGGCGATTATCACGCCGATTATCAATGGTTCCATGGCGGTTCACGCGTTCTTCACGAGAAGGTCGCTTATCACGTCGGCCGCGTCCTCGCACTTGTCCGTGGCCTGCTCGAGGTACTCGTAGATCGTACGCATCTTGATTATGTGTTTCACGTCGTCGTGGCGGAAAAGGTCGGCGATGGCCTCATTGGTCACCTCATCGGCGTCGTTTTCCAGCCGATTGATCTCAATGAGCGCCTTCCTGATGGTCCCGCGGTTTTTGATGTTCCTGATCTCTTTGACGGCGGTCGCCAGGTGACGGCTTTGCGCGGCCAGGATCTCGGCGAGCTTCACGAGCCTCGGGTTCGATTCCTTGATCTCGAAGAGATAGAGGTGGTTCGCCGTCGCGTACGTGAAGTCAAGCACATCGTCGACGGACGACGCGATGCGTGTGATGTCCTCCCGGTCGATAGGCGTGATGAACGTCCGGTTCAGTTCCTCGTAGATGTCGTGGACGATCTGATCGCCCTTGTGTTCGATATCCTTGAGGCTTCGTCTCGCTTCGCCGACGTCCTTGTAATCGTGGAGAAGCGCCACCAACGCATCAGCGCCGACGACGGCGTTGTCCGCCTCGGCCGACAGGAGATCGAAAAACGCCCTGTCCTGCGGCACCAAGAATTCCTTTATCCCCATCTCACACCGCCGCTGGATGGCCGAGATGTCCTATATTGTTTCTGTCTTTAGTTATAGAGTGACCAGAGAACTATATAGTTCATGATGGGTGGCGCCCACATGGTGGAATCGAGAGCGTTGCAATTCACTGGAGGCGCGACTTACGCCTTGTCATTGCCGAAGGATTGGGTCACAGGCAGCGGACTCGGCAAGGGCGATCGCATAGTGATCTCAAGGCAACCGGACGGGTCGCTGGTCCTACGCGCGGACTCGCAGACACGGACCGCACGAACGCCGAAGGTGATCGAATCGGCCGGCGAGCCGGGAGCGCACCTGTTGAGAAGGCTCATCGGCGCATACGTCGCTGGCCACGGGACGATCGAGGTGCGCTTCAAAGGGAAGATGGATCCCGGCCTGAAACGGGTGACGCGCGACTTTGCGAAGACGGCCATCGGACCCGAGATCGTGGAGGAGACCACCAATAAGGTCGTGCTCCAGGATCTATCCGACCCGACCGAGCTGAGCCCGGAGAAGTGCCTTCGCAGGATGTCGCTCATCGTGCGCTCCATGCACGAGGACGCGATCAAAGCGCTCCTCGAGTCTGATGAAGAGTTGGCAGAGGACGTGACGAGACGCGACTCCGAGATCGACCGGCTCTGTTGGCTCATGATGAAACAATACAATATGATGGCGGCAGACCCACGCCTCGCGGAGAAACTGGGAGTAACGCCCGAAAAGGCGCTTGCGTTCCTTCTCGCGGCAAGGATGGTGGAACGGATCGGCGACCACGCGGAACGAATCTCGCTCACGATCAAGACGCTGCCACGGGACAAAGCCCCCATCGACATCCGAAACCGCATCTTGAGCGAAAGCGCCACGGCCCTCGCCATCTTCGACCGGTCGTTGGCCGCCCTTTTCTCCGAAGACCTTGCCGGTGCGAACGGGGCCATCGACATGCGCGACAAACTTTCCAAGGCCCACGATTCCCTGATGCACAGCATCCAGGCGATGCGGGGAACGCGCGCCGTCACCTTCGCGACCGTGGTCGAATCCATCGCGCGCACCGGATTCTATGCCACCGACATCTCGGAGTTTGCGATAAACCTCATTGAGGGAAGGACGACACCGGGCATCGTCGCGGAAGGCTAGACCGTTGGAGCGGCCGAGGATACTCTTCGCTTGCGTCGGGAACCGTTGCCGGAGCCAGATGGCCGAGGCCCTCTGTCGCTCCCTTGCGGGGGACAATGTGGATTGTAAGAGCGGCGGAAGTGCCCCCGCCCAAAGCGTCGCGCCGCATTCGGTCGAGGTCCTCCGGGAGCGTGGAGTCGCCCTGGTGGGAGCCCGACCCAAGGCGATTGATGAGCCCTTCGCTAGGCGCGCGAACATCATCGTCACCATGGGGTGCGGCGCGGACTCGTTCGGCTCGTCCACTTCGTCCTCGGCCGCCCCAGCGGCCTCCGGCGGCGAGGACGCCTGTCCCGCTTTCGCAGGAAAGCGGATAGTGGATTGGGGCCTTGAAGACCCTATCGGTGGACCTTTGGAGACTTACCGAAGGGTGCGCGATGAGATCGAAAAACGCTTGGTCCATCTTCTAAAGGTCGAAAACATCCTTTGAGAACCCCCTCGCGAAGAAACCGGGTGATGCCGGGTCGTGACCTGCGCCTCTCTTAGCGCGGCCTCTTGCTCCGGATCGGGTGGTTCGCGTTCCACGGGACAGTTTGGGCCAAGAAGGACCGTTCGCTGGATGCCGCCATCGCCGTCTGAGATCACGTGGACCGGGGTCGAGCACCCGGCGGACGCGACGAGAGCGGCGAGAACGGGGGCAAGCGCGGCCTTCATTGTTGGCGACTCACCGGCAAGACCCGGTTCCTCGGTTTTGAGGACACGGCTCCTGCACCCGCCGTCAATGCCGATTTTTTGGCGATTTGGTCGCACGGAGGCCGCGCAAACCCTTTTCCCGTCCGCCCCATACGATGCCGTGGCCGCCGATCAAAGCCCCTCCGAGGCACCTCCCAAGGCGGGCCCGCCGAAAGAGCAGGTCGAGGCCACCGTGGACTTCATCAACCGCGTGTTCTCGGAGTACTACGAGACGGCAGAGATCCACATGCCGTCCCGCTTCGGCCGGCGCGAGTTCGGGTTCATGTTCCTTGCGAAGGATTTCGTCGTGCGCCACATCGGCTTCAAGTCGCAAGACGAACTCAGGCGCTTCCTCGTCGAAAGCGCCCCTTCGCACGCCTATTACTCGACCGCTTACTATGAGAAGCCCGACGCGCCGACGATGAACGAGAAGGGCTGGCTCGGCGCCGACCTCATCTTCGACCTTGACGCCGACCACCTGGAAGGCGCCAAGGAGATGACTTACGAGAAGATGCTCGCACAGGTGAAGGTCGAGACCTTGAAGCTCGTCGAGGATTTCCTCCCCGACTTCGGATTCGACCCCGGATCGATCCACATCGTGTTCTCGGGCGGACGCGGCTACCACATCCACGTCGCCGACCCGAAGGTGTGGCAATTGAAAAGCGGCGAGAGGCGCGAGATCGTGGACTACGTGACGGGAAATGGCGTGGATGTCGAAGGCGTCATACGGAAAACTGCCTACGCAAAGGACGATTTTGGAGGGACGAAGAAGACCCTTCGCATGCCGTCGGTCGACGAACCGGCATGGCGAGGGCGGCTCGCGCGTAACGTCGCGGCCTTCCTTGAACGCCTGCGAGGCATGGAACGGGAGGATGCCGTGAAGCTCCTCACAGCAGTAGAAGGCATCGGGAAGAAGAAGGCCGGCGAGATCTACGACCGGCTCCGAAACGACATCGCGGACAGGGCGGGCACCACCAAGATGGAAAGGCTCCGGAGCGGTGTGTACGACCAGTTCGAGGCGTTGGCGACCAAAGATTTCGTCGCGTTCATCAAGGATCGTGCGGCCGTCTTTGCAGCCGGCGAGACGGACGAGCCCGTGACGTCCGACATCAAGAGGCTCATCAGGCTTCCAGGATCGCTCCATGGAAAATCCGGGTTGACGGTGACGCCGCTCACGATCGACGAGCTTCGCAGGTTCGAGCCCCTTCGCGACGCGGCGCATCTACCGGACGACGAGGTGCACGTGAAAGTGAGCGGCGAGATGAGTTTCCCGTTGCAAGGAAAGAAGTGGGACGTGAAACCGGGCGAAACGTCTCTTCCCCTTTACGCCGCAGCGTTCCTCATGCTCCGACGGAAGGCTCTCATCAGCCTTGAGAACGGCCCGCTTGCAAAGAAACCGGCCTAGTGGGGTGCGCCCCCTAGCGGCGTTGGCCGAAGCGAGCCCGTGCGAAGAATGGGTGACCGGTCGGGTTCAACCCAACCGGCCCGCCTCCCCTCTTTTCGCCTCCAACGAGAGTCGGACCCGGATGGTCCTGGGATACTTCATCGCCCGTGGGGGCTTCGTTGCCGGATACGATCGGCCGAGGCCTTCGGGCAAGTTGTGGGGCGCTCGTCTCTCTATATACTTTTTCACGAAATCCTGTTCAAATAGCGGACGTTTGCGCCGGCGCCGAGACGGCCCATGGAGGCAAGCGCTTCCAAACGCCGGCCGCCCGCGATCTGGTTCCGGTGCCACGGACGCCCAAAGGCGCCCACGCCAGCTCTTTCTAGCAACGGATAAGGGGAGAACCGGGTTTGGCGGCTCGTGGCAAGCGTCAAGACCACCGACGGGGCGCGCGTCCGCGTGGGGAAGATCGTGGCCGTGGGCCAGAACTACGCCGACCATGCCCGCGAGATGGGGTCCTCGCCAGGGCAGGAACTCACCTATTTCCTGAAACCGTCCACGTCGATCCTCCACGACGGCGGCGTGATCAAGATCGCGAAAGGCATCGGCGAAGTGCACCACGAGGTCGAACTCGCGGTGGTCATCGGCCGCCGTTCGAGGGACGTCCATGTGGACGCAAGCTTGGGACACGTGCTTGGGTACTGCGTCGCCGTAGATGTCACCGCGCGGGACTTGCAGCGTAAGGCCAAACTCGACGGGAGGCCTTGGACGATCTCCAAGGGTTACGACACGTTCTTCCCCGTGAGCGACTGCGTCCCAAGGGAAAACGTCCCCGACCTTTCGACCCTTGAACTGCGCTTACGCGTCAACGGACAGGTGCGCCAGCACGCACACGCGGCCGACATGACTCGCGCGGTCCCCGAGTTGATCTCGAAGATAAGCAGCGTCATGACGCTTGAGCGGGGCGACATCGTCTCGACGGGAACACCGGGCGGCGTGGGCCCGCTAAAGCCAGGCGACACGGTGGTCGCGGAACTCGTCGGCCTTGCGAGCCTCACTTGCAAGGTGAAGACGCGCCCGGAGAGAAAGTAAGCGAACGGGGAGACGGCACAACGTCGGAGGGGGATGTCCCGTCTTCGGTGATGTGCACGCGTCCACTCGGTGGCCTGGGAGTTAACCTCCCGGTTGCAGACAATCCTTAAGGGGCCAGGCCCCGATGGTCGAGCGGGCGAAAGGCGGGCTCCTCGTGGCGAAGCTGGGTCAAACCTCACTGGCGATCTTCATCGTTGCCGTGCTCACCGCCGGGTTCTTGCCTGCCGGCGCCGCGCCGCAGGCGGACTGCGACGGGACCGATTCGAAAGAGTGGCAGCCACAGACGTTGACGCCCGGGCGCACTTGCTTCGCGGCCCACAACAATTGCGACGACAAGTACGACTATTACAGGTTCACCGCCACCCCGGACGACGGCGTGAAGCTCACCGTGAGCTACAACGGGGCCAACGGCATCTGGATCTCGGGCGGCGGCTATTACTACTACCGCGTCCCCGGCTACGGTCCAGACGGGTGGTCTTTCGTGGTGCCGGCGTCGGGCTACGGGAACACCGTCACCTACACGGTGGAAGTCGGGTACACGGGGAACTCCTACTACTACAACGACGCCTGCACCCAATGCGACGATTGGTCCGGCTACTGCTACGACATCGAGCAGGTATACGATTACGACATCCGCGTCGACGTCACGGCGAACACCCGGCCGTACCCCTACTTCATCGGGACCCTCCCGTCCTTCGCCATCTACGGCGAACCCACGCCGTTCCCGATGTACGCGACCGACAGCGACTCGAACGGCCAGAAGGTCGGGGCGAGCTTCACGGACCGCGGAACGTCCATCGATTGGGTCACAAAACCCGTCTGGGGCTACGCGGCCCACACCTTCAGCCGCAACTTCACGTCGAGTGCGCGCGTCGACATCTACGCCAAGGACGCCATAGGCGCACAGGACAAAGTCTCCCACAACCTGACGGTCGGTGAGAACGACTGCGGCCTCATGCGGGACGTGACGGTGGAAGCGCGGCCGATGCCGTTCTCCTGCCACGCGACCCTTTGGGCGCCCATCGCCGATCACGGGGACGCGTACACGTTCGACGTGGCAGCGGGGACCGAGCGCCTCTACGCCGGGTTCTCGCCGTTCGTGAGCTTCGCATACTCCGACGCGCGCGTCAAACTGACGGCACCCGATGGAGGTGTCTCAGAGGGCGTCGACGCGAGCCTTTTCGTTCCCGGCCCGCAAGAGGGGAGTTGGCGCCTCGACGTGGATCGGCTCGTGGGCTCGGGTTCCTATGACCTGGATGTACACGGGATCGGCGCCGCAGCGCCGCCGCAGGTCGTGTCCGCGCTTTCCCCGGCCTCGCCGCACCAGGGCGAGACCGTGACCCTTTCTCTCACCGCGAGCGACCCGAACGGCCTGCAATCGTTCTTCGAGATCTATTGGGGAGACGGCGTCGAGGAACGGTATCCGGCGATAGGCACGATCTCCAATGGTTCCTCGGTGACGCGCACGCACGTCTACAACACGCCTGTGCTCGATCCGGAACTGAAGATCCGGAGCACGAACGACGAAGGGCTCTTCGAGGTCTTGTTGACCCCTGTCCCCGTCGTTTGGCACCACGATTGTGGATTCTCGACGATCGGGTACGACGCCCCGAGTTCAAAGGCCGGCCCGGGCCTGAAGACGATCCCCGACAGCTGCGTTGGCGACCTGGGATTCAACCTCCCAAGCGGCAGCGTCGACTCGAAGGACACCTACAACTTCACCGTGCCGAACGGAGACGCGCGGACACGGACGCTGACGCTCACCACATTCGACGGCCTTGACGCCCGCGTGTACGTCGAGTGGTGGTTCCTCGGCGGCGGCCCGTTCGCGAGCCTTCAATCAAGCGGAGGAGACTCCGAGACCATCGAGATGCCGATCCTCCCGCCCGGGAACTACTACGTCTACGTGGAACGTCTCTCGGGGCAAGGCCAATACCTGCTGCAATACGCCGCGGACTCGCCGGCCCCGGCTCAATGACAAAGGCGATCGCCGGGTAAGTCTCTACGACGGACGAGATTTGTCGGACCCTTCATGGCGGGCCTAACATGGTCGCCGGATCTCCCTTGCGCGGATATCGCCTTTGTCATTAGCGACCGGCCGCAGGTAAGACAAAGGTAATGAACGCTCACCGCCATCAGGCGCGCGAATGGCGCCGCCTTCGGAGGTGAACCGCGACTTCGTCGGGAACCGTTGTAAGCTCGAGTCCACAAGCGGCAAGCTCACGAAGCTCGAGCCCTCGTTCTACCAGGACGTGGAACGCTACATGCGGCGTCTTCAGGAGGAGTTCCAGTCGGAACAGGCGGCAAACCCCGGCTCCTCCAAGTCGGCCCTTCTCCTCGACGACATCAATTCGACGCGCGCCCTCTTCGAAGACATCTACGAAAGGCGAGAACGTAAGATCGTTTCGGCGGCGTTGTCCGCCGCACGCGGGACGTCGCCGGACGTCTCGAACATGTTGTCCCGCGAGAAGGAATTCTTTGACCTGCAAGTGCAGATCCTGCGCGACGCGAAGCGGTCGGTAATCAAGGGCGAGCCTATCGCCCGACCCGCGGCACCGGTGAAGGAAACTGCGCCGGTCCAACCCGTAGCAGTGCCGCCGCGTCCCGTGCCGGAGGCCGCACCCGCCGCGTCTCCCAAACCGCCGGCGGTAAGCGCCCAGCCACAGCCCGTCCAAGACGCCCGTGCGAACTCGTCACCGGGCATCGACAACCGGATCGTCGTCCGCGTCCTCGCCGACGTCCCGCGGTTCACCGCGTCGGACATGCGGACCTACAAGCTCGCAAAGGAGGACGTCGTGTCGCTTCCCCGAGACGCCGCGCGCGCCTTGTCGATGCGGGGCCTTGTGCAGTTCGTGTCCGGCGCTGCGACGGCTTGATCCATCTGTGTGAGCCGGTGCATGACCATCCGGTCACGCGGCCTGGGTTTCCAGCCCGTAACGAGGGGCTTCATAATGTAGCACGGGCCATCATGTACGCGAGATGGCGAGCGATTCAGCGAAACTTGACGCGCAACTGCACCACGAAGAACCATTGGAAGACCGGGCCGTGGCAGTCCTTAGCGAACTTGCGAGGGAGAGCGACGCCAAGATCGCGTTCCAAGGACTGAGGCGCCGCCTCGAACTCCACCCCGAAGCGTTGAGCCGGACGCTGCGCCGCCTCGAGGCCGCAGGGCTTGTGGAGCGCGACGATTCCGGGTATCGGCTCACCGAATCCGGGTCAACGAAGCTCACCGGCCGCACCGTGCAAGGCCCGCAGCGCGAGATCCTCACGCTCATGCAAGCGCTCCTTCCGCCTCACGCCGACCCGGAGGCGCTCGCAGCGCAACTCGGCCGGCGATGGTTCAGGGGACTACGATGGTACGGCCAATCGAGCGGCCCCGGCGAGAGTGTCCTGACGTGGCTTGCCGAGCCGGGGAACTCGATGGTGCGGCTCCGGCTTACGGGCGACGTCGTCCTCCTCGAGGTCGAAGTCAGGCCCGGCGAAGAGAGGCGAAGCTTCTCGGCCGCGAAATCGGTCCTTGAAGCGCTCGCCGAGGTCTACGGCCTTGTCCCCGACGGGCCCGAAGACGCTGGACTCGCGTACACGACTTCCAAGGTCTTCGCCGCCTGAATACTTCGCGTGACGCGGCCGCGCGGTGACCCGGTCACATCCCCTCTTTCTCAATATCATGTCGTGCGGCCATCGTGTTCTTGCGGCTCTCTTGCCGCAGGAAAGAAAAAGATGTGCTATGGAAGCGGCTCCGGTTTCTCCGGACGAAGATACTACACGAAGGAAGAGAAGAGCGAATGGCTCCGAGAATACGCGGACAACCTGGAGAACGAACTCAAGGCGGTGAAGGAACGGATCGAGGAACTGAAAGCGGAATGATGGAGGGGCCAGGACATCCCCCGGCTCCACAGGGGCGGGGGATCAAGTGGACGAGCGTTGCCAGTCCACGCGAGCCGCCCCAACCGAATCATCCATTGGAACCGCCAGGCGGCGGACCAGGCGGACCGTTCTCGCCCTAGGAAGATGTGGCCGGGTCTCTCGGTGAGCGGCGGACGCCTCTACCGGCGCATCACTTCGCGGTAGACGCTTTCGATCCTTTCCACGATTGTATCCCACGAATAGTCGGCGAGGGCCTTCTTCTTCCCGGCGTCTCCCATTTGTGCCGAAAGGTTTGGATCCAAGACCAATCGGTCTATCCGTGCTGCCATCGCCTCGTGGTCGCCGAACGGCACGAGAAAACCGTCCACTCCATCCGAGACCACATCGGGAACCCCGCCTACTCGTGTGGCGACGACCGGCTTTCCACGCGCCATCGCTTCGAGGAGCACTATCCCGAACGCCTCGTACTGGCTTGGCAGGACGAACATCCGCGCGCCCGCCATGGCGCTTCTGTAGGTCGCGGCGTCCTCGATGAAGCCGACGAACCTCACACGGGCCCCGAGTCCAAGTCGCTTGACCTCGGCTTCGAGCGCAGCCTTCACGCCCCAATCCCCGCCCGCAAGGACGAGCGTGAGATCAGTGGCCTTGATGCGGGAGAAGGCGCGTAAGAGGACCTCTAGTCCTTTGTTGTCCGCGAGGCGTCCGCTGTAAAGCACGTACTCGCCCTCGACGTGGAACCTGTCACGGAAGAGCCGACCGTCCGCGTCCTCCCCCCACCATTTTGCGTCGATACCGTTGGGGATGGTGACGCATTTCTCGCGCGGGACGAAGTGCGAGATGAAGTCCTTCTCCGATTCCGTGACCGTGATGACTTTAGCCGCGTGCTTGTAGATGCTTTCCGCCTGGCGCTTGTCGGAGAGCCACATCAGTGACTTGCTCCAACCGGGAAGGCTCGCCTCCGGAGGGTGGAAATGCGGCGTCACGACCAACGGCCTGCCGGTGCGCTCCGCCGCGCGCGCTGCTGCCCACACTTGATAGTACCGATGGGAATGGGCGTGGTAGAGGTCTGCATCGGCCGTCACGAGCGCGTCGACGAGGCCCGGGATGACGGGATAACGACGGAAAGGCATAGTGTCGCGTAACACCTCGAAACGGCGGACATCAAGGCCCGCAGGTTCCAAGGGCCGGGCGGAGAATTTCTTCCATGGGATCTCCGTCTCAAGATCCGTTGAGAAGACTGTGACCGCGTGCCCGCGGCGCGCGAGGCCGAGGCTGATGGCCTTCACGTGGGCCTCGGCGCCCCCGGGCGCGTTGAAACGGATGCAGGCTTGCGCGATCTTCAAAGTGACGCCCCGTAAGATGGATAGGCCCGAATCAATTGTCCGGTCCCACGGTCTCGAAGCCGCGCGCTCACGTATAATCGTATTCGGGATCACGCACGCGTCCCAAGCCCGCCGTCACCGTGAAGGCGCTACCTGCTCACGCCGAGCTTACCCGGGTCCTTGAAGCGCGGGTCGAACTCCACCCTCGCAACGCCCTCGTCGGCGTACGTAGCGCAGGTGTGGCCCTCGATGCCCATGAAGCAGACGTCGCCGAGTTCGTTCTCTTCGACGATGACGAAGAGCTTCTCCTCGCCCGCCTCGAACCAGACGCGCACGAAGTACATGTACTTAGAGCCGGGGGTCTCAAGCCACACTATGTGTTCCGTCTCGAGGCCTTTCTCCTCCGCCTCGTAGGTCGACTGCTCGGCGAACTGACGGATGATCTTCATCACCGTCTTGTCGCGAAGCGCTTTCTGGACCTCCCGCTTGATCCGCGGTTCGCCCTCAAAATCAGGGTTCCAATCAAGTGTGTGGCCGGACAAATCCATGCGTCCCGTTACCCATTGTGGGCGGCTACCTTTAATGGTTTTGCTGTTATGCGCGCCGCTGCACTCGAAAACTTTAAGGGCAAGTCGACATAGGTGGCGCGGCCCGCCCTTCCACCTCGCCACAGGAGGGAAAAGGGTCACCGGTCGGCGACGCGTCGGCGGCCCCAAGGCGGGCGCCAAGCCTTTTACGGCCGGGCCGGTTGGCGCCTCGTGAGGTTCCTCATCGAACTGTCGATGGAACACCCGACGATCCCCCGCTCGGAAGCGCTCGCCGCGTCGCACGGGGCGGAGACGTTCTCCGATGACGGGGTCGTGGTCCTGGATTCCGACGCTTCCGCCGAGACCTTAGCGTCACGCCTCGGGATGAGCCACGCCATCGACGCTTACGCGTTCTCGGAGGACGGCGACCCGGAATCTCTCATCGCCCGCTTTCGCCAAGTCGAGCCGCTTCTCGGCGAGACGTGGGCCGTGCGCGTGAGGGCGAAGGGCGAGAGGTGGGCGCGCTACGATTCCGCCGCGTTGGAAAAGAGGCTCGGCGCTTCCATCAAGCGCGCTGGAGTCAATCTTCGGACGCCAAAGACCGAGGTGCGCGTCGTGTTATCGGGGCGGATACATGTAGGAATAAAGCTCGAAGAGATCGACCGGGCGCCGTTCGACGCACGGAAAGTCCAGCACCGCCCGTTCTTCTCTCCGATAAGTCTTCATCCCCGCCTTGCCCGCGCGTTCGTGAACCTCGCGGCGCCGCGCGCCGGGGAGCGTCTCCTGGACCCCTTCTGCGGGACGGGCGGCATTCTCCTCGAGGCCGCGCTTTGCGGTCTCCACGTCATCGGCGGCGACATCGACGGCTCGAAAGTGGAAGGCACGAAGGCCGTGCTCCATCACTATGTCGGCCCTTCGGCGTACGAATTCCACGTCGGCGATGTCGGCGACATCGGAAAGCACGTGTCGGACGTCGATTGCGTCGTGACGGACCCGCCTTATGGGCGAGCGGCGACGACGACCGGGGAAGAGGTCCGCAGCCTCTACAAGCGGGCCCTCGAGACCGCGCGCGGCCTTCTACGCGACGGTGGTCGCTTGGTGATCGCGTTCCCGGACCCAAGACACGCAGACCTCGCGGCCGGTCTCTTCACGTTACGCGAGCGGCATGCGATCTTTGTGCACCGGTCCCTCACCCGGCACGTCCACGTTTTCGAAAAGGCCTGATTTCGGCCCACGGCGGGAAGGGTCCGGCCAACGACGGAAGTACGTACTTATGCATACATTCTCGGCGAGCCCCAGCGAAAGCCTAAGAATGAGGGTCGGCATGACGCGCAACATATGCCACGGCCCAAAGGACCGGCAGCCCAACCACGGCCGGGCATCCACGAGCAGATGGACATCGTGTTCCTAGGGACAAGCGCCAGCTGGCCATCGGCGGATCGTAACGTCGCCTCGATAGCGCTACACCGGGGCGGCGAGGTCATCCTCTTCGACTGCGGCGAGGGCACCCAGCGCCAGTTCCAGCGCTCCGGCCTCTCTTACATGGACGTCTCGAAGATCTTCATCACGCATCTTCACGGCGACCATTTCCTCGGTCTCATCGGCCTCATCCAGACGATGTACCTCAACGAACGCCAGGCGCCGCTTCACATCTACGGCCCCGACGGCATCCGCGACAACGTCATGAACCTGCTTTCACTCGGCTATTTCAAACCCGATTACAACATCGTGATCGAGGAGCTTGAGGACAAGGACGTCGTGGACTTCGGGTCCTACTCGGTCGCCGCGCGCGCAGTCAAGCACAACGTCCACAACCTCGGATACGCGCTCGTCGAAAGACCGCGCCCCGGTCGCTTCAACAAGGAGCGGGCGTTGGAACTCGGCGTCCCCGAGGGGCCGTCTTTCAGCAAACTCCAAGCGGGCGAACAGGTCGAGACGCCGGCTGGAAAGATCATCAAGCCGGAACAGGTGCTTGGACCCTCGAGGCCGGGAAGGAAAGTCGCGTACTCGGGCGACGCCCTCCCGTCCGAATCCATGGTGGAACTCGCCCATGGCGCAGACGTCTTGATCCACGATTCCACCTTCCATTCCGACTACAAGGAGGCCAACGAGTACGGGCACTCGACCTCAGCGCAGGCAGCATTCATCGCGAAGAAGGCCCAAGTGCGTAAGCTCATCCTGACGCATTTCAGTGCGCGCTACAAGGACGTGAGGCCGCTAGTAGAGGACGCGCGGAAGGTATTCCCCGGGACCGAGGCGGCGCACGATTTCTACAAGGTCAATGTGGAGTTCCGGGACGGCTGAAACGCCTCGATTGCAGATTCATGTACATTCGGAGGGGACCACTCACCGGACGTCCACTCAAGTTTGAAATAGCCCGAGACGGATGAAGCGGACGGGGGCATGGAGTTGAACAGCCGGACCCAGGCCATCGTCATCGCGTCTGCATTGTTGACAGCCAGCGCCACGGGCGTCCTTGCGACGCTCTTGGAGCCACAGGCGCCGGCGGGCGTCTCGCCCGAACTTGCCGAAAAGCTATCGAGCTCATCGCAGGCCGACCGCCTTCCGATCGTCATCCAGTTCAAGGACTCGGTGCGCCCCTCGGACGCCCTTCTCCTTCAGGATCTTGGGTTCACGGGCCTCATCCAGTACGAGATGATCCCGGCGGTGTATGGCGTTGGCGATGTCGGGGCGATCGAGACGCTCCGTCAAAGCCCGCGCGTCGAATACATCGAGTACGACACCGAACTCGAATACTACCTCGACACAGCGACGACGACAGGCCGCGCCAAACAAGTCTGGGACGCCGCTTTCAACACCTACCTCGGGGGCGTGCGGGAAGCCCACGAAGGCGGGTTCACAGGGTCTGGCGTGAACATCGCTATAATAGACACCGGCGTCGACGCGACGCATCAGGACCTGCTCTATGCGCCGCTGGCGACCGCCGCCGGGCTTCCGGGCAAGACCTCGATCAACCTGAAGCTCTTGGGCCGCGACTCTGTGAGCGGCGACGTCTTCAACCCCAATGACCCCAACGGCATGATCCTCGACGGCGCCGTGGAGGACACCCATGAGATCGTCAAGGCGAATGCCCTGGCGGTTCCCACCCCGAACAGCGACAACACGGGTTCCCACGGCACGCATGTGGCAGGGATCGCCGGTGGTTCCGGTGCCGCGAGCGGAGGAGTCTACAAGGGAGCGGCCCCTGGCGCGAACATCGTGGGCCTTGGTTGCGGCGAGACGATCGTGATACACCTCGGCCTCGCGGGATTCGATTGGGTCTACGCGAACGCCGACGCCGAGAACATCCGCATTGTCAGCAACTCGTGGGGAGGTGCTGGCGACTGGAACCCCGACTCCGCGCTGACGAAGGCGATACAGAAGCTAGCGCAGGACAAGGGGACCATCATCCTTTTCGCGGCCGGCAACGACGGCGGCGATGGCAGCCTCATCAGGACGAACCTCTGGGCGAACATCCCGGAAGTGACGCTTTCGGTCGCGAACTACAACGAGGCGTGGGGTTTCGCAAACAACGGTTCCTCAAGAGGCAAGATCGACCTCGAAAGGACGTGGCCCGATCTCATGGCCACGGGGACGCGCGTGCGTTCCACAGCCGCGATCCTTGCCCCACTCGCCTATTCCTCGGACGAAAGCCCACCGACACCCGTCGTCGACCCCTACACGACCTTCACGGGCACTTCGATGGCCACTCCCTTCGTGGCGGGCGTCGTGGCGCTCATGCTCGAAGCAAACCCTGCACTCACCGCGGCCGACGTGAAGGAGATACTGCGCGACACATCGAAGCCCGTGACGTACCTGAACGCGACCGGTGTCTCCATCGTGACGTCGTACGCGACCCATGGGTACGCGATGGGGAAGGGGCTCTCCGACGCATCCGCCGCGGTGGCCGCGGCGTTGAGGATGGCCGATGGCCATGGGCGCTCGACCGCGATACGCCTCGCTGACGTGGACAGCTCCGTGTCACCGTGGGTCCTCAACCCACCTCGCCCAATAGCCGACGTGACGTCGCCCTCCAGCGGCTCGATCCTTGCAGGGACGGCAGCGAGCGTCGCCGGGACCGCGACGACCTACGGCGACCCCGTGACGCTCGTGGAGGTCTCCGTGGATTCGGGGCCATGGTCGGCGGCGACCGGCACCGGTTCGTGGTCGTTCACGCTGGATACCACGTCTTACTCGGACGGGGTCCACGCCATCGCTGCCCGCGCTTTCGATGGTTCGGTCTACTCCTTTGCCGACTCGGTGAACGTCATCATCAACAATGGGATCGATCCCCCGACCCCTGTCCTCATGGGTCCGACGGGCCCGGCCATTGCAGGGACGTCGGTGGGTTTCGACGGGAGCCTCTCGACTGCCGATCCAGGAAGGAGCATCGTTTCGTACGCGTGGGACTTCGGTGACGGCGGCACGGCCGCCGGGCCCGTCGCAAGCCACGCCTTCACCGCGCCGGGCACATACTCCGTGACGCTCACGGTGACGGACGACGGAAGCCTCTTCGGATCGGAGGCGATCGACGTCAAGGTCTTGGAGCGCCACGACCTCTTCCTGCACGCGGGCAACGCGATGGACCCGACGATGCCGACCGCGGGCGAGGACACCGTGGAGACGCACGCGTTCGGCGAATCCGTGGCGTTCATCAGCAGTGGATTCGGCGGGCAGACCCTCGCCTCGTTGCATGGAAGGATCTACCTGTCCACGTCCGGAGAGAACCCTGGCGTCCGATTGACGAACGCGCTCTTCAACGTGAGCTGGTATTCGACAGCGGACGGAGTCGACACCCAGATCGGCTTCAAGATCACGCAAGGCGCCTTCGTCCTCCCGACGGATGCGACGCTGCGAACGGTGGAGTTGAGCCTTTCCGGAGGTTTCGCGGTGCCTGCCGGTGCAGAACTGAGGGTCAAGGTCGAGGCGTGGCAGAACGTCAACACGGTTTGGCGCATATACTTCGACTCGGCGGCGCATGCGTCGGAGATCGTAGCGCTCACGGCGGATTGAGGCCGCTAGCAAGGCTCAAGCGGCGAAGGCGCCATAGCGACGGCCGTGGACCTGACAGGCATCCTTCCGGCGCTCTCGCCGACCGACCCCGGCCCGCCGCCGCTTCTTGAGTACATTGGCCCAGGTCTCCTGTTCTTTTTCTCGTCGTTGGCGATCGGCTTCTGGATAGCGATCGATGCCAACCTCAGGGGCCGTAGCGCGGCCAAATGGGTGCTCGCCGGGATTTTCCTGAATGTCTTCGGCCTGCTCCTATGGCTTGCCAAGCGGCCAAAGGAAAAAGTCGCCCCTGAAGCCCGGCTCAACACGAAGGAACAGATGCGCAAGGCCCGCACGGAAAGGCGGGGCGAGAAGCCCGGTCCCTAAGGCCCAGGGATGCAGGTGGCGGCATCGCCCACGAGGCACGCGCGTGGATTCACTGTTTCCAACCCAACCTCGCCACCGCGTCACGGCTCTTTTCTGATTGACCTATCCCCCGGTTCTCCAATACCGTGTAACCGGTGTAGGCGCCCAGTTGGTGCGCGACCGCCTTCGCGTCGAGCGTCCCCTCGCCGACCGGCAGGTGCTCGTCCTTCTTGCCGCCATTGTCGTGGAAGTGGAGGTGCGTTATCGACGACTTGTGCTCCAGAAACGCGTCCGTGTTGCCGTTCGTGTTCGAATGGCCCGTGTCGAGGCAGAAGCCCATCCCGACCTCGGAAGCAAGCGGCAGGACCTCTTCCGGCGTCTTGCAAGTCGGCCAATCGAAGTTCGGCATGTTCTCGAGATGCGCCTTGACACCATGTTCCCTGCACGCGGCGGCGATCATCTTCAACGAATCCTTGTTCCTCGCCCGCACAGCGTCCCAGTCCCCGACCCCGATGGGGCTTGCATGGCCCGGGTGGATTACGATGGAGTCGAGGTCGGCCGCGCGCATCGATTTCACGACTTCCAGTATGCGGCCCACGGAGAACGCGCGGGTATCGTCGATGAGGGAGGCGATGTTTATGTCGGAGAGGGGGGCGTGGACCGTCACGTCGAGGTCCGTCGACCTTACGGCTTGCCTGAACTCGTCAAGATGCGCGGGGATGTAGTGGAGGCCGTCCGCGACCACCTCCCATTGATCGAAGGCCGAGGCGACCTTCGGGACGAAATCTCCCAACGGCACGTTGCAGAATATCGGGCTGCTCATCGAGATCCTCATTCGCCGCGCCTCCGCATCCTTTTGCGTTCCTTTTCTTCGTGCGTGCCGCCGCTTCGGTTCGGGAGGCGGCGCGCCTCGCCGGTGGAAGCATGGTCCTCGCTGTCCTTCGCGACGATACCTTCGAGGAAGGCCTTGTGCTCTGCCCGAAGTCGCTCGTCCTCCTCGTCGCCCACGAAACTCGTCGCCGCCGTGTCGGGCGCCATGTCCATTATCAGGAGTTCCAGTTCCTCCGCGCTTCTTGCCTCGATCTCCACCACGATGTCGCCAAGCGGCCCGGGGGCGTCCACGAAGTTGACGCGGCCCATGAATGCGGCCTGCTTGTTCAATGCGAACCTCGTCACGCGCCCGTCTCCTTCCCTCCCGCGTAGCATCACGGAACGCGCGGGGTCGCGGATCCGTAGCGTTTTCAAGAGCTCGGCGAACTTCGCGAGGTCCGTGGTCTCGAAGACGTGCGTTCCCCCTTGCGTCGAGGCTTCTTTGACTTTCGGGAAGACGTTTGTTACCGCCTTGATGACGCGCGCCGGCTCTTCCGTCGCGCGGATCTCGACGAGGATGCGGACACTGACCACGCTGTCGCAAGGTTTGACCGGTTATTAAAACACGAGGCCGTGGCGGACCCGCCCCCTTGGCGCGGCGACCGAGTCAACGCCGTCCTTCGAGTATCGCCTTGAACCTTCGCTTGATCGAAGAGATGTCGCCGGCGTTCTCCAACGTCACCTCCGCGCCGGCGACGACGTCCGCGAGGCCCCACTGGAGCTCGCGTCGGTCGCGTGCCTCGAAACGGTCCCTGTCCTGCGCCTCGTCCGCCCTCCTGCGGGCGAGGACGCGTTTCATGCGTTGGTCGTCGGGCGCCGTTATCGCCACGAGCGTGAAGTCCGTTCCCAGGGTGGCCCGGAAGTATTCCACCTCTGCCATCGACCGGATCCCGTCGATCACGACGACAGGGGCCGGGGACGCGGCCAGGCGTTCGCTCGTCCTCTCGGCCCATATGGCCGCGTGACGCTCTTTCCTCATCGCGTCGGAGACGCTTGACACGTTCTCGTCGGTCACGGGGAGGCCGCGCCTTCGCACTTCTTCCCATACGGCATCCCCCATGCGCTCGACAGGGACGCCGGCTTCCTTCGCAACCTCGGCCGCGATGGATTTCCCGGCGCCTGGAAGACCGGTGATGCCGATGACGCGCACGCGATGCGCTAGGCGCTTCCGGGGAAAAACGTTGCCCTTGTGGCCTTACCTAGACATGTACGCTAAGACACCGGAACGGATGGGAACGGAGTTAGGGCCTCGAAGGTCTCGCTCTTCGTCTCTCCATGAGGGATCCCTCACGCTCGTGAGAAGAAACGAAGACAAAGAACCGGACGGGGATAGAGGGAACGCTGCTGCGGGCACGAAAGAGGAACCCCTTCGGTCGGGACGGATGCAGTCCCGACCAAACGCGTCAGACTGAGTCGGGAAACGAAAGATCACCTTTGGTCTGTCAAAGAGTCGCTGCTGCCGTCGCCCGGCCCTAAGCCGATTCTTCCCCGTCGCCCGCCCACCACGCGCGAAGGTCAAGCCCCGAGGCCGACACCCAACCGACCACGAACGACAAGGCCAAGCCCATCGAACCGACGAGGATCGTCCAGATCGTCGTCCAATCGTCGATCGTGCCCGCCCTGACCGTAGCGAGCAGAGTGTTCACCGCCGAGAAACCGAGCACGACGCTCGCAACCAACCCCAACCACTTCGGTTCCGACATGATGCCACCGGCATCGTCTCAGGTTCAATGAGTAAATATAACAGTCGGCCGGTCACTTGGGCCGCTAGGTACCGGCGCCACTCATTGAAATACGACAAGAGCGCGCTCCGACAGTCTTCCAAGGGGCGATGGTGGACATGGAAACCTTACCCCGACACAGCCTTCAAGCCAAGCGGCGGGTCGCTCGGAGCGCGTGACTGACCGACTGAACTGTTTCTCTCTCCTCTCGGCGCCGAGATGAAGATTCAACATGGAGTCCACAACCCTTATCGGGCCCCACGCGTAACGATCGGCGTGAAACGGCTCCTGCTCCTCACACTCGTCGGCAGCCTACTCGGCGGCTGTGTCGCTCCTCCAGCCCAAGAATCCGGCATCGGACTTGAGATGGAGACGGCATCGACGTTGGCATCCCCAGCGACCGACTTCCTGTACTCCTGCCCTTCCGGCCAGGCCTCCGCGACTCCATGCCTCACGACGGTGGCCCGACCGGGGGCGCGTGTACTCGAACCATACGCCGCAGTACACCCCACAAACCCCAATGTGATGGCTGTCCAGGCGACCGAGTACCCATCTGTCGGCGACCCCGCGGCGAGGCTCGAGACGACCGACGCCAGGTACGTTACTCAAGCACTGTACATCACCGAAGACGGTGGAAAGTCCTGGCGCGTCACACAGCTCCCGCTACCGACGGGCCAAGGGACCGGTATCGATTCGACGTTTGCCCCCGAGGGGCAGGATCCGGCGATACTGTTCGGGCCCGACGCCAGACTGCACGTCACGGCTCTATGGAATCCCGGGACCGTCGAGGACGAGGTAAGCGGCATGGTCCTTGGCGGCCCGTTGGACTACAAGACCATCTACCAACACTCCGACGACCTCGGAAGGTCGTGGTCGAAACCCCAAGTCCTCGACGGCACCTCCGGCTTCGAGGATAGGAACTGGCTCATCCGCGACCCCGAAACGGGCACCCTCTACGCCACGTGGCAGGTGGACACCTCCAAAGCGGTCCACGAGCGACGCACCGCGATCGTGTGGAGCCGCGACAACGGAGACACCTGGACGAAGCTCGACAAGAACGTCTGGCCCGACTGCGCCCGCGGGGGCCGCGGCACCGTCGAGTCGGGCGCTCTCCTCGTCCCATGCAGGCACGAAGAGCCGACGGGCTCCGCGACGTTACGCGTCTACCGGTTCGAACCCTCGGCCGGTCCGCCGGTGCTGCTCTCGGAGTTGAGGATGGGCGGCCAACTCCCCATCCTCACGCGCTCGTCGGACACACGTCTCCTGATGACGTTCGATACCTGTTTCTGGGCGGCACCCGACTGCAACCTGGAGACACTGCTCGTCGAAAGCCGGGACGGGGGCCGCTCGTGGACGAACCCGGTGAGCCTGCGGACGCTCATCGACGGCGAGTGGCCGGGATGGATCCGGGTGATGTGGGCGGAGGCGGACGGATCCGGTTCCACGCACCTGTTGGTGTGGACCACAAGGACCGGGACGGAAGTACCGCTGACCAGCACGCGGACGGTCGATTACGGGATCCAGCATCTCGTCATCGGACCGGGTGTCACCAAGTCATCCGCGATCCAACTGATGGCTTGGAAGGATCAGGATTCACCGCATGACATGTTCGTGAGCGGCCACCGCGCCGTGGGGGACTTCCTCGGTCTCTCATGGGGCGGCGAGAGGGCCCTCATCGCTCTGACCGTCAAGGGCGACATGCACGTCGGCCTCATCGAACCGGTGCACGCCCAATAGAAAAGCAGACGGCGATGAGGCTACTTTTCCAAGGATAGCGCGTGCTCGGCGATGATCAACTTCTGGATCTCGTTCGTCCCCTCGTAGATGCCGCATATCTTGGCGTCCCGGAAGTATCGTTCCACGGGCATGTCCTGCGTGTAGCCGACGCCGCCGTGGAGCTGTACTGCGTTCTCGGTCACCCGCATCGCGGCCTCTGCGGTGAAGAGCTTCGCGATCGAAACGGCCTGCCGGTTGTCCAGCCCTGCGTCCTTCATCGCGGCCGCGTGATAGACGAGATGGCGCGACGCCTCGAGGTCGACGGTCATCTCGGCGATTAGTTCCTGGACGAGTTGGAAGCGACCTATGGCGCGGCCGAAGGTCTTCCGGTTCTTGACGTATTCGATCGACGCGTCAAGTGCCGCGGACATGATGCCCACGGCGCCGGCCGCCACCGAGAGGCGCCCGAAGTTCAGGATGGTCATCGCCACTTTCCAACCGTCTCCTTCCTTCCCGATCATGTGGTCCGCCGGGATCTCGCAATCCTCGAACACCAGCTCGGCCGTGTGACTTGCCCTAAGCCCGAGCTTGTTCGTGGTCCAGACCGTGCCAGGCTGGAATCCCGGCGTCCCTTTCTCGACCATGAAGACCGAGATCCCCTTGTGCCGATCGTCCTTCTCGACGGGGCTCGTGCGCGCGAAGAACACGACATAATCGGCGATGTCGCCGTCGGATATCCAGATCTTTCGACCGTTCACGATCCACTTGTCCCCCTTTCTCACGGCGGTGGTCTGTTGGTTCGCGGCGTCCGAACCGGCTTCCGGCTCGGACAATGCCCAAGCGCCGCGCCGCTCGCCCGTCGCAATCGGTGTGAGCCACTTCTGCTTCTGCGCCTCGCTTGCGAAGTGCAATAACGTCATCCCGGCGAGGCTCGTGTTCACTGAAACCGTCGTTCGCAGAGACGAGCAGCCGCGTGCGACCTCCTCGGTGAGCATCGCATAACCGAGTGAATCGAGCCCGGCGCCCCCGTACTCTGGGGGGATGGGTGCTCCTAGTATCCCGAGTTTTCCCATCTTGCGAAACACCTCATGCGGGATCTCGCCGGCCTCCTCCCATTGGTTCACAAAAGGCTTGACCTCCTTTTCTATGAATTCGCGGGCGGTCTTGCGCATCAACTCGTGTTCCGGGGTCGCCTTGATGAGCATGATATCCTCTATCCGGGAAAGATAGGGCCGCGACGGATGAAGGTTTTGCCCTTGGGCAGGGGGTCAAGCCTTCGTGGGTAGCGAGAAGGTGAAACTCGTCCCATGCCCTGGCCCTTCGCTTTCGACCCAGAGGCGGCCGCCGTGGAGGCCCACAAGGCCCTTGGAGATGTAGAGGCCGAGGCCGGTCCCCCCCTTTGGTCTTCCAGCGCCCTCATGGACCTGGCTGAAGGGCTGGAAGAGTTGCCTCATCTGCCCCTGCGTGAGCCCGACACCCGTATCCGAGACGTGGACGACCACTTCTTGCCCGTGCGCTTCGGCATCGACCACGACCTCGCCGCCGGCCGGCGTGAACTTTATCGCGTTGCTTAGAAGGTTTCCGAGCACCTGTGTAAGCCGCAGCGGGTCCGCTGTCACCGTGAGGCCCGCCGCGACGTGCGTCTCCAACTTGACGCCCGATGCCACGGCGAGGGGCCCGAACGAATCCACCGCCTCAGTGACGGCACCTCCGAGATCGAGTGGTTTGGGTTCGAGTTTCATCCGTCCCCCTTCGAGTCGTGCGACGTCGAGCATCTCGCCGACGAGGGTCGCAAGCCGGTCGTTGTTCCGCACGACCATGTCCACGGCCCTTTTCTGTTCCGGCGTGAGCTCTCCGCGGTCGCCGTTCTGCAACAGGTGCAACTGCACCTTGATCGGTGTCAGCGGGGTGGCGAGTTCGTGCGCTGCCATGTTGATGAACTGCGACTTGTACCTGTTCATCTCATCGAGTCTTCGGGCGTCCGCGCGCGCCGCATCGGCATTCTCCCGCTCGGTGACGTCGCGCACGGCTGCTATCACCTGCATCCCCCCCTCCGTCTCTATCGGGTTCAGCCTTACCTCGACGGGGACTTCGCTCCCGTCTTTTCGCTGCGCCCTTAGTTCGAGCCCGCGGTCCATGGGCCGCGACTGCGGGACCTGGTTGAAGGAATCCAGATGGCCCTCGTAGGCCTCGCGGAACCGTTTCGGAAGAAGGATCTCGACCGGTCTTCCCACCACCTCTTCGTTCGTGAATCCGAATATCTTCTCGACCTCGGGACTCGCGTAGGCGATGTTCCCTTCTGTCCCGACAAGGAGCATGCCGTCGGGGGCGGATTCGAGGACGACTTTGAACCGCTCTTCGGCAAGCCTCGTCGCGGTGATGTCCTGGGCGGTGCCGAACATGCGAACGGTCTTTCCGGCGCCGTCGACCTCCACCGTTCCACGCGAACGGATCCAACGGATCTCGCTCCCGGAAAGCGTGGTGCGGTGTTCGAACGTGAAAGGGCGATGCGACTTGTACGCTTCCATGATGATCATGTCCACGCGGTCGCGGTCCTCCGGATGGACGCGTTGGAGGAACAACTCGTAATTCACGTCGACGGCGCCGGGCCGGAGTCCGAAGATGCGGTAAAGCTCATCTGACCATGCCACGTGATTTTGCGCGACGTTCCATTCCCAACTCCCGACATGCGCGATCCGCTGCGCGTCCGCGAGCTGCGTTTCACTGGCCCGAAGCCGTACTTCCGTGCGACGACGCTCGTCGACCTCGCGTTCGAGCGCTCTCATGGCATGCATGAGCGACGAGGTCCGCTCTGCGACCCGTTTTTCGAGGTTGTCGCGGCCCTCACGAAGCGCGTCCGAAACGGCGCGACGTTCGTTCACCGCGGCCGCGAAGGCGAGCGCCGTGGCCGACAGGACGCCGGTGCGGACCTGAAGCCAAAGCAGGGCCTCGTTCGGGTCGGGCGTCTGGAACGGGCCGAACCCGGACACGGTAGCGGACACGGCGACACCCGACATCAGCGTCGTGATGAGGGCCGCCCCGATGGGGCCGAACCTGAAAGCCGCCCACGCGACGACCGGGAGGATGAGGAATTGGAACGACGAGTTCCCTCCGACGGGGACTCCTAGAGGCGCCACTACGATGGCAGACGCGATAAAGGCCGAAGCCACAAGCCCGACGCTTTCCGCGATGCGCGTAACGGCGACGTCCCTCCACCGGTGGTTCGCCAATAGGACGAGGGGAGGGGCGAATATCAGGGCCCCGGTCGCGTCCCCGAGCCACCAGGTGAGAAAGACTTGGGAAGAGAGTCCAGGCGCGACGAGGCCCGAGAGGCCAAGTATCGTCACGCCGATCGTTGCGCTCACCGCCGTGCCTACTAGCCCGGCAAGGACAGCGAACGCAACCACGTCCCGCGCCCTCTCGAACGCGAAACGGCCCCTCGCGAAACGGTTCACTAGATAGGCGGCGGTCAAGGCTTCAAGAGCGTTTCCGGTCGCGATGCCCAGCGACGTCGTGACACCGCCGGCGGTGGTCACGTTCACAAGGAACGCGCCGACAAAGACCGCGGGCCACGCCGCGTAGCCGAGAAGGAGCATCGCGGCGATGGCGATCCCCGTTGGTGGCCACACGGCCGTGGCGCTCGCGTTGACGATGGCAAGGGTGAGCCCGAACTTTCCGGCAAGAAAGTAAAGGGCGGCGACGCAGCCCAGGATCAAGAACCGCGCGGCGGCGCCTCGTGTCGCGAGCGCCCGACGCGGCCAGACCTCGTTTCGCATCGGACTGAGTCTCGACCAACCTATTCATAAACCAAGAGGAAAAACGTCTTAAAGCGGTTCCGGCGCGCCGTTGAGCCCTATCCGCCGTTGACCCATGTCCTTACGTGGGACAGCGCAGAGAAGCGCGCGTCGGACACCAACACATCGTAGTTGCCTTCCACCAAGTCGACCGACCACAGGCCGCCGGGGCCGCATGGCTTCTCCGTGAGGTTCAACGGATCGCTGCAGTTGTCGGCGACGACGACGCGTCCCGGTGAGACTTCCTGAAGGCCCCACAAGGCACCGGCCACGCCGATGCGTGCGGCCACGCGCGACTCGCCCGTAGCTGGCTTCACGACGTGGATCAAACCGCCTGGGGCGTACTCGGAGATCGCGACCTCGCCGTTTCGAAGAATGGTCAACGCTTCGGGGTAACGGAAATCTTTTCCCGCCGTCACGAGGGTTGCTGCGCCGTTCGTCGCGTCGATCTTCCACAACGCACCGGCGCCGGCGTCGTCGGAAGTGTCCGATGGCGTGACAGCCGTGTGGTTGGTGCTGCTCGTCACGAGGTAGACGTTTCCGGCCCTGTCCGCCTCGATGTCGAGCCAATTGAAGACACCGACGCCGAACCTGGGGTCGGAAGCCAGGAGGCTGACTTCGCCCGTCTCGACGTCGATGGCCAATACGCGTGTTTCCCAGCCCGGGGAGTTCTCGACGTCCACGGCGATGGGCGTGAGCCTCCCCGTATCGGCCACCAACAACCTTCCGTCCGGAAGGCCCGTGATCCCAAGCGGCCCTGTGATCAGGCCGCCCGCCGCGAGTGTCTTCATGGACATCGTACCGAAATCGAAGGACACGACGGAAGGCGAATCGCCGGCAAGCGTCCCATAGAGGCGCTTGCCCGACCAGCGGATGGAGGAGATGTAGGACCCGTCCGGAATAGCCGGCGTGAACTCCAACGACGAAGCGGACCCGTCGGTAGCGTTTATCCGGTAGAGGGTCCCACTCGTGTCGGCGGCGATGAGGTCGACCGGTAGACGAGGCATGCTCTCGTTCGCCGTCGTGTTACCTGCATCGACTCCACCAGCGGGGCCCGAGGGGGCCGTGTCGGCGCCACCGCCTGGCTCATCGGCCACGCAACCGGTGAGAATGAGAGCGATGGCGATTGCCGGCATGGCCTTCATCGACTCCCCTTTGGGGGTCGAGGGATTAACCATTGTCGCTACGGCACTGGAACGAGGAGCGGAACACGACGCGTCGCCCCGACGGGGATCAGCCGGTGGAAGAGGCCCGAACGTCGGCTGTTGTGGGCCGCGCCTCTGGCGGGCCACGTCAAGTCACGACGCACTATTTCAGTTCGTAAAGGATCTCCACTTCCACCGGGACGCCCATCGGAAGTTCCGCCACACCGATCGTCGTCCTTGCGTGCTTCCCGTTCTCGCCCCAGACCTTCACGAGGAAATCCGAGGCACCGTTCGCCACCTTGTGGGCGTCGATGAAACCCGGCGCCGTGGCGACGAAGCAGTTGACGCGCACGATGCGAGCGACGTTGTCAAGGTCGCCCGTCGCGTCCTTCACGTAGGCGAGGCTATTGAGGACGCAAAGGACGGCGGCCTTCTGCGCCTCTTCCAAAGTCAGGTCCTTGCCGACCTTTCCCGTCCACTGGGGCTTCGCCTCGATCGTTGGAATCGTCCCCGCGACGTGGAGAAGATTGCCGGTCCGCACCGTCGGGATGTATGAAGCGACTGGGCGCGTGGTCATGGGAAGGGTGTGGCCGAATTCTTTGAGTTTGTTTTCAATCATCATCTTATCAAAACCCCGCAGAGGGCCGCTCCGCAAATAAGAATTGTGGCTCCAAGTCCCGCCTTCGTGGCGCAACCGCCGACGCTCATGATCGGGTCCGTGTCCACGTCCTGACCGGCGCATGAGGGTGCGAACATGTGTCCGACGGAAACGTTCCGTCCGAGCGCTACGAGGCGAGGACGGCCTGGGCTGAGGTTGCGGCGATCGCCAAGGCGAGAATGAGAACGAGGGACGGTCGGCCCAAGCTCAGCACCCCCGCGCGAACGCGAACGCGTACCCGACCGTCGCGACCTCGTCGCCGTTCAGCGTCACGTGGACGCCCTTCGCGACAACGCCTTGGGAGGCGGTCGAGTGCTGCTCGTTCAACACGATGCGCACGCCCGCGGCATCGACGACGGTGTTGGGCGGGATGAGGCCCGCATCTTCCACGAGTGGAACGCCATCGAGGAGGAGGCGCGCGATCTTGAAGCCCGCACTGTTCCCCGCGCACGTGGAGCGCGCGTGCGTCGCGACGCCCAGCGCTTCGAGGACGCGCCCGTCGGGAAGCGGAACGACCGCGTGCGCGACGTTCGCGCTCGAATCGATCCCACTCGCGTTGCCCTTGACGCGACCCTCAAGGATGCTGAGGCTTGCGCCGAGCGCCGCGGGCTCTTGCGCCGCGAGGCGGACGTCCGCCGTGGGCGCGGCGCGCACGAGGCCCGTGTCGGACGTCTTGCTATCGGCGAGGTCGAGCGCGTACGCGCGGCCCCAGCCGACGTCTTGAATCTCGTATTCGGCGACGAGACCGTCGCCGTAGCCGACGCCGGGCGCGCCCGCGTAGAGGCGCTCGCCGCTCAGGGCGACGGACGCGCCAAGGTTCGCGAACCCCGGGGAGCTGTAGTCGAGGTTCCGCAGCCAATTCGTCGTGACCCATCCACCATCGGGAAGATGGTGGTAGACGTCGACTGCGCCGATGTTCATGCCCGCCGTGTTCGCGTTGTCGAAGGGAGAGCCGACAAGAAGGGTCGGCCCCGTGATCTGCATCGAAGTCCCGTAACCACCAAGGCCGTGAAGCCAGGGGGGGGTGGACGGCGTGATGACCTTCCCGGGACCCCACGCTCCGCTCGACTGGTCGAAGACCGTGACGCGTCGGATCCCGTCGTCGAACGAGGCGGACGAAACGATCGCGCCGTCGCCCATCGCGAGCGACACGCCCGTCCACGGTACGAGGCCCGGCACCTCGGGTGGCGCGAGGAGCCTCGCCGCATGCGCCCACGCGCCATTCCCTTGGCGCTCGAAGACGTGGATCGAGCCGTACCTGCCGTCCACGAGCTCACCAGGAGCCCCCAGGGCGACCTGGTCCCCGTGGAAGGCGACCGAATAACCCAGACCCGACCACACGGGCGGGTCGAGCGTGAGTTTCGCGACCTCCGTGAACGTTCCGTCGGGGTCGAGGTCGAACACGAAACCCGCGGCCTGTCCGGGCGGGTAGTATGCCCCCCACGGGGCGCCCACCACGAGGCGGTCGTCGTGGAACGCGAGGCCCCAGCCGAACCCGTGGACGCCGGCGGTGACCTGCGGCTTGAGGATCTGGACGAGCTCCCAGCCGGAGGGCCCTTCGTGGTAGACGTAGACGACGCTCGTCGTGCCGTCGTTCCCGGCATACATGCCCACGACGGCCGTGCTCCCTTGGATCCCCACGTGGTGGCCGAACCCGCCGGTGGGGTCGAGGCGAGGATCGACGATGCGGGCCTCCACGTTCCACGCGCCGTCCTCGCCGCGCGCGAGGATGAAGACCTCATCAGATCGCGTCGGACCGTAGAACCGGTCCCAGCTTCCCGCGATCATGCGGTCCCCGTCGACGGCGAGCGACACGCCGAACATGCCGTGCGTCCCGGGCGCGGGGATCTTCTGGGACGGGAACGTCGCGTCCGAGGGCGACAATGCGACCGCGCCAATCGTGACGAGCCCGATCAGGACGAGCGCGCCCGGGATCGCGGCCCTTCGCGGGGCCATACTTCAGCACCCTCTCGTGAAGGCGAATGCGTAGCCGATGAAGGTCGTCGGATCCGCCCCGGATGGCTCGGGTGCGAGCCGAGGGCCGCTCGGCGGCATCGTGGGAAGCGCCATTGCGGGCGCCGCTCCGCCTCGCCCGCTGCGAGACGCAAAACCACGTGACCGACTCTGACTCCGAAGTAGTGCCATTCTCAGCCTCCGCTCTGTAGCACCCCGGTGGCTACATAATGGTTCCCTCCGATTCTCGTAAAGGGTCGGTGGGTGTCGGCCGCCACCCGCGCCTTGGCGACCTGGCTTCGTGATGCCGCCCCTTCGTTTCACAGCCGCTATCACGACGATTCGACAGCCGCTTTCACTACGATCCAGCAGCCACTCTCACTACGATCCAGCAGCCACTCTCACGAATCTCTATATTAGCCGCGTGGGCGCACTTCCCCCGGAGGCCGTTCCATGTCCACACAAACCACCGTGCTTTCGCTCCTACCCATCATGTTCGTAACCGTCATGGTCGTCGGAGGCGCCGGTGGCTTGTGGCAAGGTCCGTTCGCTTCCGAAGGCATTGGAGCCCCGGTTCTGCAGTCGGCGAAGGACGCAAACGACGTGGAGAAGAATGCCTCAAGCGGTTTTGACCGCGTCCTGTGCCCCTTTCCCATTCCTGTCCCAGAGCGCCCGCTCGAGCGGTGCAACGTCCGAGCGACCGCAAGAGTGGGTCCGGGGAACGAGATCGACCTCGCGATGGACCCTCAAGACCCGCACCACATGGTGGCCGTCGCTAAGGGGTGCAACCTCGAAAAGGTGGGCCGCCACCTGGGAACGGGCGGCGTCGTGACGCCCTACGCGACGACGTTCGACGGGGGCCTCACCTGGACGGAAGGGTTCCTCCAATCATCGGTGCCCGTCGTCGATGGACTTCCCCTCGGAGAGAGCGACGGTTACGCGAGCGACCCCGTCGTGGAGTTCGCGCCCGACGGAAGCGTCCTGTCCATGGTACTCCATGTCGACGAGGGAAGAAGCGGGCCCGACGGCCTCGACGTCTACAAGAGCGATGACGGGGGCCGTACGTTCGGGCCGCAGATTGTGGTGCTCCGTGAGTTCGTCGACAAGGAGTGGATGGTCGCCGATCCCGTGACCGGGAACCTTTACGCCGTGATGGACGGGCAGAACAAGGCGCTCGTGAGTTTCGACGGTGGGCTGACATGGGAGAAGCGCGGCGCCGTCGTCGGCGGGCCTCGCAAGAGCATCGACGTCGGCGCGGACGGAACGATTTACGTGGTCGCCCACTCGGGAAGCCACATCAGTTTCACCGAGAGCCACGACGAGGCCCGCACGTGGTCGTCGCCGAGAACAATAGCCGCGCACAATGGGATGCAGCTCAATCCCGCGAACCTCCGGCTCTATCGCACGCCGAATTTGCCACAACTAGCCGCCTCGCGCGTCGACGACACGCTCGTCGTCGCATGGGCGGACGACACTGGGCGCTTACAGCGCCCGCAGACATGCGCGGGCACCGGCTGTTTCGACCTCTACCGCCACGACATCTTCGTGACCCGGAGCCTCGATGGCGGTGCGACCTGGTCGGTCCCGTTGAAAGTGAATGAAGACCCGGTGGACGCGGCGTTCTCGTTCATGCCGGCGATCGCTTTGAGCCCGAACGGGAAGGACGTGCATGTCGCTTGGCTCGACCAACGGTTCGACCCCACCGGCGTCACGGCGGTCGTCTATTACGCGCATAGCGGCGACAAGGGGGAGACGTTCGATGCCAACCTCCTCGTCTCCGACCAGCCGTTCGTGACGACCCTGAGCCAGCACCAGATACTCGTCGGCCTCGGCCAGGGCGTCTTCATCGGCGACTACATCGGGCTCCAAGCGTCAAACGACAGGGCCGTCATCGCTTTCCCGGACACGCGCTACGGTCGCGCGGACATCTTCATCGCGACGGTGACGTGATCCCCCGCTCCGATGCCGCTTCCCGCGGGGTCCGACGCCCCGGAGGACGGGTCCGGGGAAAGAGCGCACGACGAGGCGCGCCGTGACCGGAGAGGGTTGGACTCGCCCGACGAAACATGAAACGGGTTCTCGCGCAGGCTTCGATAAGTCAACTGTGGTTACCCCGAAGAAGACACGTATTAGACCCTGGGCACGGTAACGTGCGAAAAGGGAACGGCTATGGTCGAAACCCATCTCCGGGCGCCCGCTTCCAGGCCGCCTCGAAAACCGGGTGAACCACGTCGCGGCTTCGATTTTCAGCGCGTCGTCCCATCGAGGCGAGCCTGATGGAACAACAATTGATTGGCAAACCCCGCGTGCCTTCCCCAAAACCTCCAGGCGCGCCCCTTGATCTTCTCGTACGACTGGCGCCGGCCGCGGAAGTACATCCGTTCCATCACCCGTTTGATCCAACGGTCGACCGGGAACGCCTCCGGTTTGTCGAGGCTGAAGAGCGCTATGCAATCCGCGATCTTCTCCCCGATGCCGTCGTAAGACATGAGGTGCTCGATCGTCTCGTCGTACGAGCGCGTCCTGAAGTCGGAAAGTTCGATGTCATCGTCGACCATGCGCCGCGCCGCGCCGATCACGAATGGGGCGCGAAAACCCATGGAGGTGACCCTGCGCACCTCCTGCTCGTCCGCGTTCGCGAGAGCCTGCGGTGTCGGGAACGCCCTGAAACCGCCCTTGAACCACGGTTCATCGATGGTGATGCGGCGACCGTACCTTTCGCATAGGCGTGAAACGACGCGTTCGATATTCGTGACCGAGTTGGCCGCCGAGATCGTGAAGCAGACCATCGTTTCCCACGGGTCTTGGCGCAGTATCCTTATGCCGCCGTATCGTTCGACCGCGCGCGCCGTGAAATCGTCGATGACGAACGCTTTCCGGTGGGCCTCCTGGTCGGCCGAGACCGCAAGGTATTGTTCGAGATAGGCGGTCTGCGACGGCTGCGACGAATGGAACTCCACGGCATCGCCGACTTGGCGCGCGTAGAACAGGCGGCCGCCGATGACGCCCGACATCCATGCATCGTGCCCGACGACCTGTGCCTTGATGCCGGCCCCGTCCACCTCGTATGCCGGCGGCGTCCCTTCCCTCCAACGGAATGCCTGGCCGCTTTTCAACGATTCCCTAAGAAGGAACGGAGCTGAAGCATGGATGGTCTGCGGTGCGGGGCCGGACCCTTGGCTCGTGACCGCGCGGCCGCTTTTGCGCACGTCGAAGGAAAAGGGACAAACGCTATTACCCTTTCCCGCATGAAACGTGACCAGATGGGCGACCAGATGACCGCGTCGGCCTCCGGCCGGAGGGTGGCGGTAGTAACCGGCGCCAACTCCGGCATCGGCAAGGAGGTCTCCCGGGGCCTCTTGCGCCACGGCTTCGCCGTCGTCATGGCCTGCCGCGACACAGAGCGGGGGGAGGCGTCGAGGGCCGAACTGATGGCGACGGTCCCCGACGCCGACGCGCGCGTCATGGCGCTGGATCTTTCAAGCCTAGAGTCCGTGAGGGCGTTTGCCGCCCGTTTTCAAGAGTCGTTCCCGGGATTGGATGTGCTCGTGAACAACGCGGGCGTCTACCTCGCGAGGCGCTCGACAACGGTGGAAGGGTTCGAAACGACCTTCGGCGTGAACCATCTCGGCCACTTCCTGTTGACCGGACTGCTCTTGGATCCCTTGAAGCGATCGGCGCCGAGCCGCGTCATCACGGTCGCCTCCGAGGCGCATCGGGGAGGGTTCATCGATTTCGATGACCTTCAAGGCGAGAAGCGGTGGAACGGGCTCAAGGCGTACACCCAATCGAAGCTCGCGAACGTGCTCTTTTCCGCCGAACTAGGAAGACGCCTCGACGGCACGGGCGTCACGTCGAACTCCATGCATCCGGGCGCCGTGCGCACGCGTTGGGCGAAGGGCCAAGGTTGGCTGGGGGCGGTGATGATGCTCGGCGCGCCATTCATGACCTCGGCCGAACGGGGGGCGGACACGGCGACCTACCTTGCCGTGTCCTCGGACGTTCAGGGCGTCTCGGGGCGGTATTTCATCAAGCGCCGGCCGCGTGAGCCTTCCCTCCCGGGGCGCGATCCGGAAACGGGGAAGAGACTATGGGCGGCGAGCGCGGAGCTCACGAAGCGCCCGACACCATGATCCTGCGCCCCCGGGCCCCCTTTCCGGGTCCTTCGCCTGGCGCCGAACGGCCCGACTTTGACACCCCCACTAGTCTTATATCCGACCTATCTCCCTCACGCGCCACGCCATGGACGGGCACCCCTCTCGTAAGCCGCTTGGCCGTCGCACGTCGCCCCGACTTCTGGCGCTGTCGCTCGTTGGCGTCACGCTCAAGGACAAGAAGAAACGCATGGAGCAGCGGCAGAAGCGACGCGACGAACGGGAGTCGTCGAAGTCACCGGGCGAATCGACGGGCGAATACGAGTTCCCGATGCCTGTCTTCGACGAGGAGGCGTTCCACTTGCGGGAGAACGCGTCGGCCAAGATATCGATAGTCGGCGTCGGACTCGGCGCCGTCCTCGGCATCGTCGCCGCCTACGCCCAACCGCTTCTCACCCGCGGCGATCCCCGGTTGTGGTTCCTCGGTCTCGTCTTCTTCCTCGCCGGCGCCGCCGCGATACGCCCACTCGTGCACTTGATCGGCGTCGACACGGCGAAGATGAAGGGCAAGGACTGGCTCGGCCACATGGCGACCATCTTCTTCACGTTCCTTGCCGCGTGGATACTTTTCAGCAACCCACCCTTCGTGTGACGAGGGGTCGCGCCGCCTGATGGGACCAATTACCTTCCGTGTTCCCCAGTACTGCATGTGCGCAAGGCTATTCAACGGCGGCTACTCCTATCCGTCCGATGCGCGTCGCACTCGCCGGGGGCACGGGTTTCGTGGGGAGGCACCTCGTGGAAGCGCTTGTTTCGCGTGGCCATGAGGTCGTGCTCTTGGCCCACGAGCGCGTCCCCGCTTCAGGCCGGGAGGTCACCGTCGTGCCAGACGCCTTCGGAAGCGACAAGACGATACGCCTGGCGGTGCGGGGCGCGGATTGCGTCATAGATCTCGTCGCCATACGGCGCGAACGGCCCTCGAAGGGACTCACCGCGGAAGCCAACATCCTCAAACCCGCGCTTCGCCTCATCGATGCGTCGCTCTCCGAGCACGTGGCCCAATTCGTCTTCATGAGCGCCAACGGCGTCGGCGCGGGCGTTGACACGCCGTATGTCGCCGCGAAGAGAGGGGCCGAGGACGCCGTCAGAGCCTCGGGGCTACGATGGACCGTCTTCCGACCGAGCTTCATCATCCATCCGGGTGGCGGAATCGTCGCCGAGTTACGCGACATGATGTTGAGAACACGCGTTTTCCCCCTCTTCATGACGGACGCGCGGGTCCAACCCGTGAACGTCGGGGACGTCGCATCCATGATCGCCTCGTCGGTCGGGAAGGCCGAGGCGGACGGGATGGTCTTCCACGTCGGTGGACCGGAGACCTTCAGGTACAAGGATCTCGTACGTCGGATCGCCCGCTCGACCGGAAAGACGATACTTCTCATTCCGCAACCGAAGTCGCTGGCTCTCGTTGGCGCGTCGATCCTTGGAGGTTTCGGATGGTTCCCGGCGACGAGGGACGAACTTACGATGCTCTTCGCCGGAAACGTGGCGCCCGAAGGCGAGTGTTGGAAGTTCTTCGGGATGGAACCGACGCCGCTTCCGATGTAGGCGCCATGCGGGACGTTCTGCTGGATTGTTTCCGACGGGTCGTCATCGCCGCCCCTACGGGCCCATTGGGGGCAAGAGTCGGCAGGCCGCGAGGACGCAGTGGAGATGCGCTAGCGTTCCCACGGCGGTTTCCCATCTATGAACTGCGTCACGAACCGCCTATCGAGCGAATTCACGACATCGTCGCCCGTCAACACCTCGTACCGCTCCTTGACCTTGGCATTGACGGCCTTTCCAAGGTCTAGGTCCGCGAGTTTTGCATGGACAAGCTCGATGACCTTGGTGTATTCGCGCTTCTTCACGACGACGAGGCGCCCGCGCTCCTCCCGGACCGCGCTCAAGGCGTCAGGATGCGCGTCCCATTTTCGCAAGAAACGCTCCCGGTGAGGCATGAGGTCCGCCGGCGGCCCGATGTGCGTCTCTTCGGGCGGGAGTTCGAGAGTGTCGAGTTCGAAGATGACGCCGGCGCCCATCCCGACCGGCGTCTTGTCGCCGCGCCCGCCGGGAAGCGGTGCCCGGGCCATGCCGGACGCGTCCCACCGGCGGACCTTGAATCCGTAGCGTTCCAGAAGATCCGTCGCCGAGGTGGCGCATTTCCTCAGCTGCGCGGCGAGGGCGTCCTCCAGTATCTCGGGGCGGTCGAAAGTGACCGCGAGGACGTTCTTCTTCTGGTCGGCGATGAGCCGCCGCAATTCCCATGTCGTCAACGGGACGATGGGACGCGGGAAGAAAAACTCGAGCGCCGGTCGGCGTAGATACGCGGCGCTCGCTTGCTGGAATATCCTGAGGCTCTTCTCCGACACGGCGGAGGCGACGTTACGCCCCGGATCCACGGGGTCGATGAACGTGAGCGGGGCGCCCGTCTCCGGCGGGTCCTCGACCGCGTCGAGTGTCACAAGGACGCCCTTCGGCCACCGCGACGATGCGGCGAGCACGGCCCGGAACGACCCGTACTTGAGGACGAGCAGTTCGGCGAGGTAGCCCGAGAAACCCTGCACCCCGGCATCGGCGCCGTAGACTCCGGTCCCCCGCATCATCGCCTTCAAGAGGCGCACGTCGCCCCGCGCCTCCGGTTCGAGGTTCTTCTTGACGTACTCCGTATGGAACGGTGTCCGATCCACCGCCGATAGTTTCTCCCCCGCCGAGGCGACGTCGTAGCAGGGGACGATGTCGGCATTGTACTCCTTGAAAGTCCCGAAAACGTACGGGTGTTCGGCGTACTTCTCGATCCCATCAGGGAGGACCTTGTGACCGATTTCGAGGCCCTGTTTTTCGAGCGCCTCGCGGGGCGTCGATGGATCGAAAAGGACGAAGACGTCTATGTCGACGCTTTTCCCCGGCATGTCGAGGTAGGTGTCCTTCGGCACGCTTCCGACCATGCGGACCTTCACGTCGAGGCCCAAGGTCTTCGCCTCGCTCGTCACGTGGTCCACGAGTTCGCTTGCCGAGGAGCGCACGTGGAGCTTCTTCTCGGGCGACGGGCCGACGCGCTTCAACGCCAACCGCTCGACGCTCGTTATCCTGTCGGAAAGCGCGGCGCCGAAGGCGCCCACGACGAGTGACATCGCGACGTCGGTGAACCAGTGGAGGCCGAGGAGTATCGGACTCACGACGGTGATGGCGGCGTAGGAGTAGCTTGCGAAGCGGAAGCGGCGGTTCACCGACTTCGACGCGGCCGACGCGAGGATGATGGCGACCGCGACGTGGATGCTCGGCAGGCTGTCGTCGCGCCCGATGAGCGTCTGGTAGAAGTCCGAGACCTCCGGAAGCACGACCGATGCGGCACTCGTGAGGCCGAGCGACGCGTAAGGCGGAGCGACCGGCACGGCGAGGAAGAACGGAAGGGCAAGAAGCAGGGCCACTGGATACCCCATGAGCGCCGTCTTCGCCGCGCGCTCGTCGTCCGTGAGGATGTAAAGGAGCGGCGCGAAGAAGATGATGAACGGGTGGACGAGGAAGTAGGTCACCGTCGAGATGATGTACACGGCCTCGGGAAGGCCGAACACCGCGTCCCGCACGTAACCGCCTTCAAGCCGGGCGAGGACACTCGTGACACCGGAGCCGGCCGGAGCGCTGACGCGCGGGAAGTAGGCCAGGAACAGCAGTTGAAGGACGAGCGAAGCTCCGATTATCACGAAATAGTTGCGGTAACGCCCGAAGAGCCTCCTCGCTTCGCCGACGGTCGGCGGGGAGTAACCGTAGGGAAGGAAGAACGCGGCGGCCCCGATGAGGAGGATCACATCCACGGCCATGATGACGAGGACGGCGTCGACAGATGCCAAGCGTCACACCAACCCGACCGATTCGAGTACGGTGTAACGCGGCCCCGACGGGAGGAGATCCGACCGGAAGAGGTCGATCGACGATATCCGCGCCTTCCCGAAATCCATGGAACGATGTCGCTCAAGGAAGGATTGTAGGTCCTTCGGCGGATCGTCGCGCACGCGCGCGAGCGTCAAGTGGACCACGAACCGTCGCCGCTCCCTCTCGAACCCGAGCCCGGCAAGGCCATCCTCCAACCGTGCCGCCGCGTCGGCGAGCGCCTCGCCACCGCGCGAACCTGCCCACACCACTTTCGGGCGCCGCTCATCGGGGAAGCATCCGACGCCGACGAGTCCTAGCTCCGTCGCCTTCGCCAAGGCGCCGGCCGCCCGGATGACCTGGACCACATCCTGGATCTTGCTGTCCGCTACGTCCCCGAGGAACTTGAGCGTGATGTGGAGGTTCGCGGCGTCCACTGCCTTCACGCCGCGTCCCATCCTCGCGAGTTCCGAGACAGCCTCCACTAGCGACGGGTTTGACGGGACCTTGACTGCGATGAACGCTCGGACCATCGACGGCAGGGGAACGACCCGGTTTTTAGATAAAACATCTTATACAATCGAGCCGTGGCGACCGGCTGAACCTTATATAAACCGTCCTCCTTTCAAGACCGATGAGTCTCCAAAAGAGCGACATGACCGTGGGGATCGTGGGCCTCATCATCTTCGGCATCGGCGCCGGCGCCGCCTTGGTCTACCAAGACACCGGCGCCACAGGGGTCGCTACACAACAATTCTACAACGTTGCCTGGGCGAGCGCAAGCCGCGATCAGGCCACCTCCCCCTTGGTCGTGGCGGACGGAGCGACCCAGACGCTCAGCCTGCCGATCACGGACAATAACGTCACGAGGATCGCCTTCACGCTGACGTGCACCGACAGCGTTCAGCAGGCGCCGGCCACCGTCGTCGTGACGTTCCGGGAACCTGCCGGGAACAGCACGGGGTCGCAGATCTCCATGAACTGCAATGCGCGGGCCGCCACCACCTTCACGGGGGCGTCGACGCCGAACGCCACCCGGACGCAAGGAGCTAGCGAGGCGAATGCGACGGAGAACCTCGGGCGCAATTACACGACGATGCTCGGGAAGGGCACATGGACGGCGACGGTGACGAACCAGGGCGCCCAAGCCCCCGTCGGCGGTCAGGTGCTATCGCGTCCGAACGGGAACATACAGGCGACGCTCTCTGCGAGAGTCGATTATTACAGGGCGACTTTGAGCGCGGCGAGTGGAAAATAGTCCGGAAAGGCGCCTACGCGGGTCCCGCCGACGAAGCGATGGAGTAGGTCTTGGAGTACGTACTTATACCTACATTCCCCAGAAGGCTCGCTCGCTCTTCCGTTTGATCTCGCACACCTGGTCCAAGGTCTCCTGCTCGTCAAACGTGAGCTCGACTTTGCGTAACGCCTTCGCCTCGCCTTCGTGGAGGTCCACGTAGAGGATGTCCTCCTCGTTGATCTGCCGCCCCACGGTGGCATCGTCGATGGCGACCGCGAGCTCCTCGCCTTGCTTGGCCTCTTTCACCGTCTCCTCGCCCGACCGCAACGACTTGATCTTCCCGATGTCCTTCCCATCGTCCCGGATGAGCGTCTGGCCCGCTTTCACCCTGCCCGCCAAGACGCGCACACCGACTATCGCGGGCCTTGAGACGCGGAACGTGTGGTTCGGGAGAATGCGGATCTTCCCCGGATACGTTATCTCGCCGCGGCTTTCCGCCTCGAGTTCCTGCTTCTTCTTCTCCACCCACGCGGCGTACTCGTCGATGAGGTGGTAGATGACGTCGCTTGCGAACACCGCCACCCCCGTCTTCTCCTTCTCCGTCTCGGCGTCGGGGAGGACCTTCACGTTGAACGCGAGTATCGCCCGCTTCGTCTGGTCGCGCACCGTCGCCGCGTCGACGACGGCTCTACGCGATACGTCGCCCACGGCGGCGGACTTCACTGGGATCTGTTTCTGTTTCAACTCGAAGCCGATGGCCTCGAGGCTTCCCAACGTGTCGGCCCGCAGGAATATCCCATCGTCGGCCAACTCCATGGACACCGTGGATTCGCGTTCGACCATGGCCACGAACTGCGCGACGTCCGCCTCGTCGCAAGCATAGAGCGGGCCGCCGGCGATGGCGCCTTCGAGGTTGGGTGCCGATATCTTGACGCCCGAGGCGGCGGCCACAGTCTTCGCTGTCTTGAACCGTTCGCGCGGGTCGCGGATCTCATCGAGCGGCGCGGGCTTGAGAAGCGCTTTCGTCTTCGTGACGATGGGCGCTTGGAGACCGCCGATGACGATCGTGTCCGATGCCGAGAGCGTCCCATCGTAGATGATGACGTCGAGCGTCGTCCCGAGGCCGCGCTCTTCCTTCACCTCCAGGACGGTTCCCCGGGCCTTGGCGCCGAGCTCCGTCTCCAGCTGTTTTTCAAGGAACCGCTGCGCGAGCCCCACCAGGACGAGGAGGAGGTCAGGGACACCTTCTCCCGTGCGCGCGGAGAGCGGGATGATGGCGAACGCCTTGGTGAAATCGGCGACGCGGTCGTACCGATCGCTTGAAAGGCCCATCTCCGACAACTTGCCGATGAGCTCGTAGGTCTTCTCGTCCAGGAGGTCCTTCACGCGCTGCGGCTGGCCGGAGAGCGACTTCATGATAGGCGAGTCGGGCACCGGCGTCCAACCGAGGAGACGGTCAATCTTGTTCGCGGCGATGACGAACGGCGTTTTGTTGCGGCGAAGGATGTTGATCGCCTCGCGCGTCTGAGGCATGAGGCCTTCGTTGATGTCGACGACGAGTATCGCGATGTCGGCGAGCGCTCCGCCTCTCGCCCGTAGCGACGTGAACGCCTGATGCCCTGGGGTGTCGATGAAGAGCAGGCCCGGGACCTTGAACTCCTTACCGGCCATGAGCGGGCCGCAGATCTCCCGGATCGTGTCGAGCGGCACCTCGGTGGCCCCGATATGCTGCGTGATCTGTCCGGCTTCCCGCGCCGCGACGGTGCCGCCCCTTATCTTGTCAAGAAGCGATGTCTTCCCGTGGTCAACGTGACCGAGCACGGAGACTATCGGCTGCCTAATCGTCACCCTGCTCCCACCTCCGTGCGAGACAAGGTGACGACGCCGAAGCGGAGTCATCGAAGCCGAGGACGGACACGATGGGTTGTCGGATCGTCATCATCTTGGTTTCGGCAATGACGGAACCCTACTTAAGCGGATTCTTCAGGCATCATGAGAGGCGCCACGGCATCATGATAAGTCGCATTGTCCGCGGCGACCCTACGAGCCGGGACGCCAAAAAAGCATGGTCCTCGGCGTCGCGCCCCGGATTGTTATTGAACGGCCTTCATCTCAAATCCTTTATACGTGTTCAAACTTGACCAGTAGCGGTCCTCACATGTCCAGGTTGAAAATTGTCGCTTTTCTGGCCACAGCCGCGATCGCCCTCTCCGTCTTCGCCCCGACCACGTCGGCGGCCGGGACGGATCCGAACCCCGCGGTCTCGGAATGGATCGACTCGACTTACAAGATCACTTTCACAAACCTGACTCGCCTCGACCTCGACATCACGGCAAAGGTCCACAAGGTGCGCGTCCAGGGGACGGACTTCACCGCGGACTCCGCCAGGGACCAGTACAACGGTATCTCGAACTTCGGCGGCTTGGGCGCGGGAGCGACCTTCGTCACGAAAGTGGAAGACAGCCTCAACGCGACGTTCCAGACAGCGCTTGCGGGAGCCTTCCCCGAGGCAGCGACGCGACGCGTCACAGAGACGAAGCTGAACCTCACTTCGCTCACCGTCAGCAACTCCGCCGACCCTCTGAACGATTCGTATCAGCCCACCATCGACATCACGATGAAGGCCGTGATCCTCCAAAAGAGGAGTGCCCTCGGCATCTCGTCCATCTCGGACGCCGCCATCGACGCGGCGTTCGCGGCCGGGGCGCGCTTCACGACGAACGTGACCCTATACGCCGACCCCGGGCACAACGTCTCGTACGTCATCACGGCACCGGCCGGGCTCTCGTGGAGTAGCCCCAGCGCTGGAACGCTTGGTTCCTCCAACTCGACGCTCTCTTACGCGATCACGAACTGGGATGCTCTCTCAGGCTCGGTCCAGAAACCGAAGCTTGGCGTCACGCTCCTTGACGCAAGTGCCGCGACGTGGACCAAGGAGGCGATCTCCACTTCGGTCGAATTGGCGATCCCTTCCTTCAAACTCACGGGCGAAAAACTCCCGCTTACGGCGACCGTCAAGATCAAGATCGGAGTCATCAGCGTGAAGGACCGGTTCCCGAGCGCGCTTCCAACGTCAATCACTTTGGACTTCATCAGCGCCGACGCGCTCAGGGCGTTGAAAGCGACGGGCGCCGTCAAGGAAAGCGACCTCACCGGCGGCGAAGCCACTCTCCTCTCCACTCTCAAGGATTCCCTGGAGGGCCCGCTCGGCGCGGATGTGACCGTCACCGGCGGATTCTCCGACGCGAGCCTCGACGGAGGGGCGACGGCACCGTACCGCGACACCCCATCCGTGGTCTTCGAAGCGAACGCCGTTGGTGGGTACACGCTCGCTGCCGCCAAGGACAAGGACCTCACGGGCGTCTTCTCCATCGGAGCGAAGATCGAGACCGAGTTCACGCTCACGAGCGACGCAGGGCGGGTCACCGACTACAAGATCTCGATCCCCTCAAGCGTCGAGTTCGAGAGCGTCACCGGCGGCGGAAGTGCTGCGTCCGACGGGCACTCGGCGACTTGGACGGTCGACAATTCCCTTGGGGCTGACGAAAAACAGGTCAAGGCCAAGATGAAGATCCACGACAAGGACGCCACCAAGTTCACCGCCCAGAAGGCGAAACTCGGCGTCACGGTCGACATCAAGGACCTCGACATCGACATCGTGAAGGCCGTGCGGCGCGACTTCGGGAAACTGCTCGTCGACGTCGACATCAACGGCGAGCTCGGCGTCATCGTGGTGCCCGACGAGTTCAAGGACAAGCTCCCTTCCGGACTTGAACTCGAATACCTGTCAAGCGACGCCATCCGGATACTGCTACGCGATGGCTTCATCTCGCAGTCACAAGTGGATGAACTGCAGACGAAGCTCCTTACCGAGGCCCAGACGCGCGTCTCGGACGCGATCGGTGGGAACGCGCAGATAACGGGTGGTCTCGACGAGAAGAGCCTTGCATCAAGCCTCATCGCGACGAAGCCATCGGGCGACAAGCCGATAATCTTCAAAGCGCACTTGTCGATCGAGAAGTCCCTGAACAGCATCGGAGGAGGTGCGGCCGCGATTAACCTCATGACTGTGCCGCTCGACTTCGACTTGCCGCGCCTTCAAGACCTCGACACGACCTACAAGGTCATCCTGCCCAAAGGGATCAGCGTCCTCGACTCGACGGCCGACGGCGGCACGATCGAGAAGGGGAAGACCGCCGACGGACGCGACTTTTTCATGGTCTCACCGACCGGCGACTCGGCGCAGACGCACGTGACGATGGCCATCACCGAGTCCATCGTGATCGCGAAGTTCTGGCCGGTCCTCTTGGCAGCGGTGCTTGTGCTCCTCCTGATAATCGGGCTCCCGATCTGGTTCATCTTCTTGAGGAAGAAGAACACGAAGGGCGAGCCTCCGGCAGCGCCCTGAACTCGCCGGTGCGCGCGCAATGCGGTCCCTTGACGGGGCGACTCCCTTCCTGGGACCGCAGATCGCTCTTTCCGCTTCTTATGGGCAAGACGATGTACGGTACCGTTCGGGCAGAAAGAGATGACTTTATGGGCCGCCGCGTCGGTTCCCCGCCGATGCGAGCACGGCCCGCGTTTGTCATCGCTTGTCTCATGGTTCTACCTGCCTTCTCCGGCTGCACGATCCCAGGCCTTGGCAACGGCGGATTGATACAGCGAAACCCCGGCGACGCGGCGAAGGACATAGTCTCCGGCTCGACCTATTCGAGGCTCGTCGTGGAGATCGACTACGAGGTGGGCGGCGACCCGAACTCCGAGGCCGTGAACCTCATGGAGAACCGGCTCCTTGCAAACACGGGCAAGATCGACATCGACGTCGTGAAGGAAGCGGGGGTCGCCGGCAAAGGCGCGGGCGCGAAGTACACTTTCGATGAGGTGAACCGCCTCATGCAGGGCGCCCGGAGTCGCTCCACGGGCGGGGACACCGCGGTGATACATGTCCTCTACGTCAACGGCGGAAGCACCACGGACCAGGGAAGCTCCCAAGTCCTCGGGGCGGCTTATTGCGCAACGTGTATCGTGATGTTCAAAGGGAACATACGAGAGAACACGCGCTCCGACGGGTCGCTCCCGATCACCGGAAAACCCGAGGAGAAGCTTGTTGAAAGCGCGGTCCTGGTACATGAGGTCGGGCACATCATGGGTCTCGTCAACGTGGGAACACCGATGGTTACACCGCACGAGGACTCGGCCCACAAAGGGCACAGCATTAGCAAACAATCTGTGATGTATTGGGAAGTCGATTCGACCCGTCTCCTCACCGCTTTTGGGCTCGATGATATTCCTGACGATTTCGACCAAAACGACAAAGCAGACCTCTGCGGCGTTAGTGGCAGATGCCCATAGGCCGGATTCCTTGGTGCGCGAAGCACGCGGGCCAGATGCCGAATACGGATGTCGACATCTCGCACCGAGCGCCGCGATTCAAGGTGGGTTTTCTCCTGAAAACGCCGCCTGAAAAGTGCTCAGTTCCGCCGAAGTAAAAATGCCCACCCCCCGCTTGCCCGGCCAATGGCCGAGGCGAGAGGATGATTGGGTTCGAGGTGTGGATAATGATTCGGCAACTGAGAGAACAAGGAATGAGCATAAGCGCGATCGCGCGCGAACTGAACATCAACCGCAGGACCGTCCGCAGGGCCCTCCGAATGGAAAGGCCTCCAGAATACGAGCGAGCCCAACAAAGGTCGAGCCCGTTGGAGCCTTTCAAATCCCACATTCGGGAACGCCTCAAAGAGTACGACTTGAGCGCAATCCGCTTGCTCGACGAGATCCGGCAGAAGGGCTACGAAGGCGGATACACGACGGTCAAACAATTCGTGGCCAGCGTGAAAGACCACCAGGTGCTCAAGGCCGTGGTCCGGTTCGAGACGCAACCAGGGGGGCAGGGTCAGGTTGACTGGGCCGAGTTCGGCCGAGTCACAATCGACGGCGTCGAACACAAGCTCAGCGTGTTCAGCTTCGTCCTCGGGTACAGTCGCATGAAGTACGTCGAGTTCGTCATCGACACCACGACGCCCAGCCTCATCCAGTGCCACCTCAACGCGTTCCAGTACTTCGGTGGCTACACGAGAGAAATCCTGTACGACAACATGAAGCAGATCATCCTCGAACGACGCGAGCGACCCGACCAGATCAAGTGGACGCCGCTCTTCGAAGACTTCGCCAAGCACCACGAGTTCCTGCCCCGCTTGTGCAAGCCGTACCACGCGTGGACTAAGGGCAAAGTCGAAAACTCGGTGAAGTTCATCCGCGGCAACTTCTTCGAAGGCCGCGTCTTCACGAGCCTCCAAGACCTCAACGCGCAAGCCATCGCGTGGTGCGACGTGGTCAACAAGCGCGTCCATGGCACGACAGGCGTGCCGCCCGTCGAGCGCTTCGCCCACGAGAACCTCGTGCCGCTTGCAGGAAAGCCAGCGTACGTCATCACGCAGACGTTCTACCGCAAAGTGAGTCGCGAGTGCTATGTGAGCTACCTGGGAAACCGGTACAGCGTTCCCTGGAGGTACGCAACACGCGAAGCAGTCCTGCGTATCAAACAAGGCCGCATCCTCGTGGAGATCGCGGGAACACTCGCCGCAGAGCACGACGTTCACCTCGGAAGCGGGAACGTCACGAGACAGTCCGAACACTTTGCGGGCCTCCTCAAAGCCACGAGAGACCGCATAGCACAACCCAACCGCGTGCATGACTGGACGAACGTTCCAAACGTAGAGCAACGCGCATTGAGTGAGTACGATCGCGTCCTCGAAGACTTTCCTGGAGCGTGAAGCGCGTGACGCATCTCGCTTACGAGCGCGTGCACGCGAACCTGAAAACACTCGGCTTGACGACGGCCGAGAGCATCCTCGATGCGACGCTCCAGAACAAGCAGAACGAGGAGAAGACCCCGCTCGAGGTCATCGACTACATCGTGGAAGAAGAAGTCAAAGCGAAGCGCGTGCGCGCGAGCGAAACGCGCTTTCGACTTGCCAGGTTTCCCGCGAGGAAATCGTTGGACGACTTCGACTTCAAGTTCCAACCAGGAGTCGACCAAGCCACGATCAAGGAGCTCCGCACGCTGCGTTTCTTGCACAATGAAGAGAACGTCCTCTTCCTTGGCCCGCCTGGCGTTGGCAAGACGCACTTAGCGATCGGGCTTGGAGTGGAAGCCGTGCATCACGGGTTCACGACGCTCTATACGACGGCGACGAGTGTTGTGGAGCAGTTGCGGAAGGCATCGCGTCGTGACGAATTTGAAGAGAAACTCCGGCAATTGTCCAAACCGCGGTTGCTCATCCTCGACGAGGTCGGGTACTTGCCGCTTGACAAGGAGGGCTCGCATCACTTCTTCCAGCTCGTCAGCCGCCGGTACGAACGCGGCAGCACGATCTTCACGAGCAACAAGCCCTTCAGCGAGTGGGGAGAAACACTCGGCGACAGTGTCATCGCGAGCGCGGTACTTGATCGTGCTCTTCATCATTCCACGGTCGTCAACATCAAGGGAGACAGCTACCGATTGAAGCAGAAGAGGCGGGCCGGAATCATGATTCCCGGCGCGCCGGGTGACAGGAAAACGTAATATGGGACTGGGCACTTTTCAAATGGCGATTCTGGGCACTTTTGGGCCGGCGCTTACA